>DQVM01000013.1 GCA_015661775.1 Candidatus Caldarchaeum subterraneum
ACCTTCTCCTTCCGCATTACGTAACCTCCTCCAAAACCCCATCCCTAACCTGAGACAGTATCTTAACCTTCCTCAAAGCTACTTCATACGGCAACGCTTCAAACTCGCAGCTAGGAGATATGTGAAGCCCCTTAACATCGACGTACTCCAGTATCTTCATTACCCTCCCCACGGCCAGGTTTACGTCTTCCAACATGGAGTTCCTGCCGTCGATAACCCCTAAGCATATATCCTTAGTTATAGAGTATTCGGTTAGGTGTTTATCAGGCGTCTGGGTTAAATCTACACCCACCACGTCGACGGGGAAGTCTAGCAGCCGGGGCATTATTCTTCCTACAGAGCCGTAGTATGTGTGGAGGAGAATCTCTGCTTTGGTTCTCTTCCTAACTTCCCCTACGGCCTGTATAGCTATATCCAGCTCGTCTTCTGTTAATTTCTGAAAGACCAAGTAGGGTGCTGAGAGCTGAACTTGCGACACCCCGTTAACGTAAGCGTTGTATGCCTCTTCCCCTATCACCTCAGCTAACGCGAAGAGCAGGTCATCGAACCTTCGGTAATAGATGTTCTCCATCATAGAAGCCATTGTGTAGGGCTCAGGCAGTATTAGCTTCCACCTAACGTTACTGAGTAGATTAAGCATTATGTATTCGCTTACTATGCTTCTGCTCAGGTTTATCTCGCCTGTTACCACGGGTTTTTTATAGAATAGATTGTTATCGAACCATCTAGCCAAACCGTTAACCTTAACTCCCTCCATGTTCTCCGCCAGAGGCCTAAACAGGTCGTTCCACCTTAGCATACCGTCTATAACGTATGTTAGCTGCTCTTCCTTCTGGTGTTTTATAACTTCTGACGTGTAGTGGCTTAAAATTGAAGATAGCTCTTCATCGGTTACCTTTCCCTTTCTATTGTCCCGGAAGGCTTTGATGAGCCTCTCGGGCCTTGCGAATGCGCCTGTTAAGTAGGTCTTTACCTCCAATTCTAACTACCTCTTTTTATCAGGCCATTCTCCTCTCGGAGCTGTGGCCTGGGAATATGCTCGCCTTAGGGTCTATGTAGTTCTTAGCCACGTTAACAGCTATAGCTGCTTGGGCAAATCCTATTACTATTAGGTTCAGCTTTATCGAGTCGACGGGATTAGCTATGTCCCCCGCAGCATAGACCCCTGGTAGGTTGGTCTCCATCCGGCCGTTAACCTTTATCGCGTTCCCCACAATATCTAGACCCCACTTCTTGAAAACTGAGACATCGACTAAATATCCTAGCTGCAGTATAACAGCGTCAACTTCCAGCGTCATCTCCTCGCCTGTTTTATTGTTAAATATTGTTACAGCCTCTAAACGCTCCCCGCCGTGGGCTTCTTTTATCTCGAACGGTACCAGAACCCTTACAGGTGAGTGGAATAGCTCGATAACACTACCTTCGTGGGCTCTGAATTCAGTTCTTCTATGTATGAGCGTCACCTCCTTAGCTATGTCTTTCAGGTTAAGGGCCCAGTCAACCGCAGAGTCTCCTCCACCCACTATGAGTATTCGTTTGCCTCTGAACTCCCACTTATCCCTAACCTGATAATAGACACCTCTCCCCTCAAACCTATCAACGCTAAGGTTATTCAGTTTACGGGGAGAAAACGCTCCATGCCCGGCGCATATTATAACAGTCTTGGTAAAATGAATACCTTTGTTGGTTACCAGCTCTATTATGTTGTTATCTATGTACTTAAGCTCTTCAACCCGCTCACCCAATACTATCACCGGCTTATACGACGTGGCTTGTATCTCAAGCTGCTTCACCAAATCCTTAGCGAGAATCTTCGGAAAACCAGCTACGTCGTATATGTATTTCTCAGGGTATAATACAGCCAGCTGGCCTCCTACTTGGTCAAGCGCCTCTATTATCTTGGTCTTCATACCCCGCATACCTGCTGCGTAGAAAGCTGCGAACAAGCCAGTAGGCCCAGCTCCTATTATGGTAACGTCATACACATCAAACGGCTGCTGGCTAGGCATTACGCACCACTGTGGTTTTATATTACCCTGTTAAAATATTATTTCCCCACGTAGAGAGGAAACATTATAGCTAAGTTTAGCGTAGTTAATGGGGCTTGGCGTCGGTTAAGGTAGCGGACATAATGAGTAAGAACGTGTTAACAGTTTCACCTTCGACCTCCTTAAGGGATGCTGCAGCTGTAATGTTAAAACGTAACGTAGGCTGTGTTGTGGTTATGGAGGATGATAAATGCGTAGGCATATTGACTGAACGGGACTTCCTGAGACTATTCTACGAGAGAGTTGATGCTGAAGAACCTGTAGAGAAGTACATGTCTAAGAACGTAATAACAATACGTGATTCAGCAAGCGTCAACGAGGCTAAGAACATTATGGTAAGCCAGAGGATACGACACCTGCCGGTTATAGACTATAGTAACAGGCTGATAGGCATACTCTCTATGCGTGACGTGTTTGAGAGGATACAAACTGTTATCTAGCAAATCTCTCCTACATAAATAAACTCATGTTGATTAGTGTTATTACCCATACCATTATTAGAAAAGCTAGTCCCATGTAGGTGAGGAGGCGTCTAATCCTTTTACCTAGTCTATTTTCTAGGATGGCTTTCTTTTCGTTTAGAACGAGTAGAAACGTCAGAAATGTTAGGAGAGCTGCTGTAACTAAGCTTGGTGAACCGGTCTCCAGCATTCGATATAGAATTACGCCCATCAAGGCGCTTATGATGAAGCTGAAGACGTAGAATCGAGGCATAACTGTAGATAGCCGGTTATATCCTTAGAATCTCCCGGGCCTGCTGCTCCGTCTCCTCTATTACAGCCTCCAGCTTTATCCCTTTGAGCTTCGCTATCCACTCGGCGGATACCTTAATGTTGCTTGGTTTGTTAACCATGTTTCTCTCAGGCGCCAGAACCGGGGCGTCGCTCTCTAGGAGAAGGTTCTCTAGCGGAAGTCGTTTAACTAGTTTTTGTTTCTGCTCAGACCTAGCCACCGACGGGGGTATTGAGAATAGATAACCGTGCTGCGCCCCTCTTTCGGCGTGTGAAGGCTTGCCGTCAAACGCATGCATGATAACACGTTCTGCCTTATTCTGGATCAAAATGTCAACCGCATATCTTCCGGCGCTTCTGGAGTGTATTACAAGAGGTTTGTCGAGCTCTTTGCTCAGCTCTATAAACTCTATGAAGACTCTACGCTGAATCTCCCATGTATCACGGGGGGCTGCGTAATAGTCTAAACCTACCTCACCTATCATGATTACCCTATTCCTCTCCTTTCTTATGAGCTCTATAACCTCTTCATAGCCATCCAGCTCATACGGCTCTATGCCAAGTGATGGGAAGACATACTGGTTATCTGCTATCTCAAGGACGTGCTTACAATCCTCAGGGCCTATGCCGGATGTTACGATGGCTTTAACCCCTTTGTTCTTGGCTTCTTTAATCACGTTATCTAAATCATCTACCAGCGGTTTTTCCGTTAGGTGGCAGTGGACATCTATCATGGCTTTACCTATCCATAATCCTACTGGTTGGATATTAATCTCATCTCCAGCATCTTAACCATGGAAGCTAGAAGCTTATTTAACGGCGTTCTAACACCCAGCTCCATGGCTTTCCCAGATATCCAGGCATTTAGCTGCTCAATCTCAGTTTTTCTACGATTCTCAACGTCCTGTAGCATGGATGACTTGTTAAGCCCAGTCTTCACTATTACGTCTTCTACCCTAGCAAGTATGGAATTCGCATCCAAAACTATCCCAAGCTGTTTAGCTACTTCTACACACTCGCAAACTATCTCTCTAGCTATCTCGTTAAACCAAGGTAGCTTCAGCAACTCGCCGTTTCTAACGCCTGTTAACGCTGTTAACGGGTTTATTACGCAATTAACAATTCCCTTCACGTAAATCTCCTTAATTATATCTTCCGATACTTTAGTTTCTACTCCATATGAGCTGAGGTGGTTTGCTATTTTATCAACCGCTGGGTCGTTACTGGTTTTACCTACTATTGTTAACCCGGCATGGGCGTGGAAGACTGTATTGGTGTCCATTAGTGTAGCCGCCTGTGTAGTTACTCCACCCACCACTCTATCCTCTCCGAATATGCTGGTTAACTCTTCAAGGTTATTGAAGCCGTTTTGAATCGTTAAAACCTGACATCCCTTGTTTATGCACGGGCTTATAATATGTGCGACGTTTAGCGTATCGTATGCCTTAACAGTAAATATTAGAAGCTCGCTATCCGTTATGTCATCCGCTTTCCATATACATTCTGGAAAGACGTGAAGCTCACCGCTGCGGCTCAGTACCTTTATACCTTCTTCGCTTATCTTTTGAGCTGCTTCTCTTCTACGGGTAAAGAGCTTTACATCAGCTTTATTGTGCTTTAGAATAGCCGTTATTAGAAGACCCAATCCCCCTGCTCCTACTACTGTTGTTTTCATGTTTTTCTTCCGATGAGCTGCTGCAGTTTATTATACTCTTGTTCTTTCATGTGGAAGCTGTGCTTCTCTTCAGGGAAGAGTCCTTCTCTTACTTCTTTAGCGTAGGTTGTTAGGGCTTGAATTGTTATTTCCTTTAGGTTGGTGTATTGTTTTGCGAATTTCGGCGGTGTTTCGTATAATCCTAATATGTCGTGCATTACTAGAACTTGGCCGTCGCAGTATCTACCTGAGCCTATTCCTATTACAGGTATCTGCAGTTCTTCAGTTATTATTTTCGTAACTTCTGATGATGTATATTCCACGACTAGGGAGAATGCCCCTGCTTTTTCTACTGCTTTTGCGTCTTCTATTATCTTGGCAGCTTCTTCTCCTGTTTTTCCTTTTTTGCGGTATCCCGTCTGCATGGGTGCGCTTTGGGGGGTTAAGCCCACGTGGGCCATTACTGGGATTCCAGCTCTCACGATTGCTTTTATAACATCTGCATACTCTCCTCCCCCCTCCAGTTTCACGGCATCCACCATCCCCTCCCTAACCATCCTCCCGGCGTTTCTAACAGCCTCATCTACAGAGGATTGATACGACATAAACGGCATATCGCCAACAACTAGAGCATGCGAAACCCCGCGTGAAGCGGATTTGCAGAAGACAATCATCTCATCCAAGGTTATGTAACGGGTATCTGGATACCCCATCATAACCATCGCAGCTGAGTCGCCAACTAGGATTATGTCAACACCTGCTTCATCTGCCAGTTTTGCGAATGCATAATCGTATGCAGTAACCATGACTATCTTACGGCCCTGCTGCTTAAGTTCTAGAATATCACTAACGCTCTTTCTATTTCTCATAGACGCTACACCTTATCCAGATACGCTAAGCGCTCCAGCCTCTGACATATAGCGGCAAGCGCTCTACGTAGGTTTTCTCGGTTGTCAAACCTTTTTAGTATATCTAGAAGCTCTTCTCGGGGTTTTTCCCTGTAGCTTTGACATAGCTTGGTTAGGAGTGGTATTGCTCTTATAACGTTATCAACTATAGTTATGGTGGCTTTCTCTGCTGTTCTTGAGAGGGGGTTTAAGTCTATTGCTATTACGTTTTTACCTTCTTTGACCAGTTCTTCCGTTCTGTCTCCATCTTCTATAGCTACTACTACTGTGTCGGCTGTTTTTATCCCTGCGCCACTTACGAAACGCCTAGCGCTGGATATTCCCTCTATCACATGCTCCTCCGATGATAGTAGAACCTTCGAAGCCCCCAACGAGGTTAGGTAATCTCTTATCTTTTCCTCCCTCTCCCTGCTTCTATGGAAGAGATTCACCTCCAGAGGTGCGTTTAACGTTGCGGATAACGTGATTAACTCCCTCCCCACCAAAGCCGCTGTGTTGCCGTTTACAGCTATTACGGGTTTCTTCGAGAGCATGAGCAGGGCAGCGGCAGCTTCAGCAGCTTCCCTAGCATACTCCGTGGTTTTCTCCCCAAGTATATAATCAAGGGCCTCCCCCCTGCCGTGGGCTATCAACCCATGGGGAACTACAATACCTTTTTTGAACCCCTCGACTATCTTCTCCCGAGTCACGAGAGACTCGTACCTAGGATGGGTTCTTGGTATAGTGACATCCTCCACCTTGCATCACCAACATTAAAACAGTAGACCGATTCAAACACTCCGCTTAGGTATGTGAAAACATCCTGAGCTTCGTCGGCGTAAGTAACGGCGAGGAGGGCTTTCTTCTTTACTAGAGCTCCCAGCAGCTTGCTTCGTACAGGTCTTAGAATGTTTTTTATGTCTGTGGTCATAAACCCCACCATGTTGGAGAACCATTCAGAGGTGTCTAGGAAGTTTTCGAAACTGGGGTTTTCGGAGAATTTTATTAATGCTCTATAGCCGTAGTGGTTTATTTTATCCGCGTATTGTGTGAGCATTATTTCTGTATCCATACGTCCTAGGCTTGCCGCTATTACGGTTATTTTCTCAGGTGTTGGGATTTGTTTTACTTCACCTACTCCGGGTGCTCCGGGTTTTGTTCTCACGACTAGGCTTCCTCCTGAGTATATTGCCGGGATGTCGCCTAACCCTGTCATGGCCCTTACCTCAGCTACGTGGGCCAGCTGCGCGGCCTTTGTAGGCGGTATGTTCGTTAGCCTTCCTGCCAGCAGCGCTGTTCCGAGTGTTGTTGATGCGCTTACTGAGAAACCCACGCCGGGTGGGAGTCTAGACGTGATATCAACCTCTAGGGGTGGGAAGTGCTTGAGGACGAGGCTTACTGGGGTTATGCCGACTGGTCTTCCATTTAGGCGGGTGGCTTCCCTATCCCCTGCCCTGACCGAGACCCTTACGCCGGGGGATAGCACGAGCCCAGCTCCTACAGAGCCTGTTGTTAGGGGGTTTTCGGTATAATAGGGTTGGAAGAATCCGGTTATGTGGATGGGGACGTCTATATGGAGAGCTCCCTCCATTTTTACCGGTCTCTATATGGTTTTCTGTAAAAATAAGTATAATCTACATAACCTATATAGTCTATCTAGATGCGATACGTGGCTACGACACTAACGGCCGCTGAGAAAACCCCATCTCCCTCTCTAGGCTGTATGCCAGCCTCAGGAGGGTGAGCTCGTCGAAGGGCCTTGACGCTATCTGAAGCCCTAAGGGGAGTTTTTCACCCGATAACCCAGCTGGGATTGTTATAGCTGGTACGCCGGTTATGTTGAATAATATGGTGGCGGTAGTTAATGCTGTGTAGATATCAATTACCTCCCCGTCTAGGCTTATCTTCTCCTCCCCTACTTTAGGCGCTGGTATTAACGTGGTAGGCGTCACTACTGCGTGGTAGGCGTCAAGTATCTTGAGCAGTTCGTTCCTTATCTCAATCCGTAGCCTCTGGGCCTTAACATAATCTATAACCGAGAATCCTCTGCCCCGCTCCAGCATCTTCCTAACGTCATCCCCGTAATCCCCTGGCCTTGTCCTGTACCATTCATCATGGAAGGCGGCGGCTTCACCCAATCTTATGGGGGCCCAGCACCCTCTAATCTGCTCGGCGGAGTACTTGAAGCCCATCTCAGCAACTTCAACGCCTATGCTATTGAGCTTTTCAAAGACCCTGTCCAGCATCTTCCTGATGTAGCTAGGAGGCTCATGGGGGAGTATATCACGTAAGTAGCATATGCGGTAGTTCTTCATATCCCGTTCCAGCATGTTTGGATAGTCCAGCACATCCACGAATACTGAGGCGTCGTCGCTATAGTCGAAGCCGGCCATGGCTTTGAGCATGATCGCCGCATCCCTTACGGTTCTAGTTATAGGCCCCACATGGTCTAAGCTCCAGCTCAGCGGAATTACGCCGAATTTACTAACCCGGCCGTAAGATGGTTTAAACCCCACAACCCCGCATAACGCTGATGGTATCCTGATGGAGCCGCTGGTATCAGTCCCCACAGAGGCGAAGACCATACACGCAGCCACCGCCGCAGCTGAGCCGCTGCTGGAGCCGCCTGCTATTCTCTCGGTATCCCATGGGTTGCGTACTGCTCCGTAGTGGGGGTTGACCCCAGTAACGCCTGAGGCGAATTCATGCAGGTTGTTAGTCCCCACGATAACTGCGCCTGCCTCCCGGAGCTTCTTAACTACAGTAGCGTCGTACTCTGCAACGTAGCTGTTGAGTATCCTAGAACCTGCCGTGCATCTAACACCCCTAACGTAGATTATGTCTTTCAACGCAACAGGTATGCCGTGCAGCATGCTACGGGGCCTACCCCCCAGACGCAGCTCCTTATCAAGCCTCTCAGCATCCTCTACGGCTTGACGCTCTAAAACGGTTATGAAGGCATTAATGGTTTTGTTCAGCTTTTTTATCTGCTCAATCGTCTTGGATACAACCTCGACGGCCGAGACTTCTCCAGACGCTATCTTCCCGCTCAGCTCAGCTATGCTCTGCTCCACCAGACGCTTAACCAAACGAGAACCCCCTACGTCAGTCTCCGCAGAGCATCCTCCAAGTCTTTTTCAGTAACCGGAGACGGCTGCCAGTTTACGTGAATTACTTTTATCCGCTGCTGTTTTAAGTCTCTGTAAAAGATCTCCAGTCCTATGTTGATTATTTTAAGCTCTGAGTTGAAGAGTTTGAGGATTTTCTCCATCCTCTTAACCTCCTACGTATTCCCTGTAGACTTGCTGTAGCTTTCTCCTGTTTACGCGGCCCCGCGAGGCTATGAGGGCTGAGGTTATTACCGCTAAGGAGTTGCTGGGGAAGGTATATACGCCCTCGTTTCTTAGCTTATTCTCCTGCTCCTGTAGATTCTGCGGGTCGTTACGTGTCCCGCATACATGTGCTAGGATCACAAGCTCCCGGCCGTCTGCGGATGCTATCGCCTTCGCTTCTCTTATAGGGCTCAGCATAGCCCCTGCCGGGTCTTTATGCGCGCCGTACCCCAGCATGAAATCCATAACCACCACAGCCACCTCAGGGTCTTTAGCTTCGTTAACAAGCCTAAAACCTCTCACAGTAGGGTCTATCATAGGATGGGGCCTCCCTCTAGTAAACTCCTCAGCTCCCAGGTCTATAGCCGTATGCTTATAGCTCCTATGCGGGTCTTGTAAACGGTGTTTCTCATCTAGGGGGGCGTTGCTGTAAACCCCTCCGAGTAGTTGTTTGTATATCAGGAGGGATTCATACATTAAAGTTCCCCCGGTGTAGAGCGCCCTTACGTATTTCTGACGGGGGGTTAGTTTGATGTATATGCTTCTGGCCGTTTTAAGTAGCTCTGCTGGGGTTTTGGTTATGTTCTTGAGCATCTGTTTAGACTCCTTCGGTTTCACCGCTCTAAGTGTCTCGGAGGCTGCTGCGTGAAGGCCTTTAACTATCTTTATACGTCTCCTCAGCTTAGGCGGGATCTTGTATCTTGCTGTTCCTTGAATGCATGCTATAAACGGTTTATCCACCTCATGTTCAACCGTCTTGAGTATTTTAGTCATCACCCTCCTGTCCCCGGGTTTTGAGATGAAGACTATCACCTTAGTGTTTTCATCTTGCTGTAATACCCTTATGCATGTGAGGGCCATTAACCCTCCTACTTTTTCCTTCACATCATTCCCCCCTATCCCAAGCCCCTGTGATGTTCCCAGCCCTACTCTATCAAGTAGAACGCTTACTTCCTGCAACCCCGTCCCAGCGGCAGCCACTATACCCACCTCGCCGCGTTTCACAGCGTTGGCGAAAGCTATTGCCTTGCCGTTGATTATTGAAGTCCCCGCAGCTGGGCCTAGGACGAGAAGCCCATTCTCGTATGCGAACCGTTTAAGCTCCGCCTCATCCTCTAAAGGCACATGGTCGCTGAAAATATGCAGATGAACCCCTCTACGCAGCAGCTCCATCCCAACATCCTTAACATACTCGCCGGGAATAGATATAAGCGCCAAGTTGGCGTCAGGCATGTACTGCAGCGCCGAGTCTATGCTATAGACTACATCCTCCATATCCTCCAGCCCTGTTCCCGTAGGCGTCTTCAGTAGCATCTCCTCGATTTTCGCTATAGCTTCTTCGGCTTTTTCCTCGTCTTCCGCCTTTACAGCGACTACTAAATCATCGGGGGAGGCTTTATCCAGCTCAGGTGTTAATAACCCCTGTTGTCGCAGTATTTCCATGTTTATCTCGGTGGCCATTAGTATAGCGGCGTTTAAGACTCCGGGGATGTTTTTGGCTTCTTCTGAGAGTTTCATGAGTTGGAGGGAGTCGCGGTAAAGTCCTTTTTTAATGACGCCTTTAATTGCTGGTGTCATGCCGGGTCTTGTTGGGATTTTAGTCTGTGAGCGCCACTACCCTAGTCCAGCAGGCTTCCGCGCCTTCTATCAATATTGGGAGGCAGAAGATAGTTACTCTATTGTTCTGAAGCTCTGGGGCGCTTATCTCGCCTCCTAGGTTCTCTAGGTGTACGCAGTCGTGTGGGAAGAGCTTGTTGTGGGTTAGCTGGTAGTCCTCAGGTGGGAACAGCTTATCTACAGCCTCTTTTCCGCCGAACTTCTTCTCAGCCAAAGCCCTCACCCTGTCAGCTATCCCCGTAGTTCCTTTACCCAAGAACCGGCCTATAGGGAGGTTCATGGGATGGTCTGTGGATACGCAGTCAACCCCCCATACGTGTATCTTCTTCTTAAGAAGCCACTCCACCATCTCCCGCCCCGCCCCGGGATGCATAAAGACATACCTCTCCTCGTCAGGCTCAGAGCCGCACCAAGCATATTTATGCCACCCGGTATGAATTATCAGGATATCCCCCTCCTTAACATCCACGCGGCTCTCTATCATCCTGGGCGTGTAGACAGATAGGTCATCCAGTTCATCGCGTAAATCCGCCACAGCTCCTGGGCCGGCGCACCATGCGATGGGCCATTTATCTATTGTCTTTCCTCCTGTTACGAAGTGCCTAGGGGCGTCTAGATGCGTCCCTATATGGAATGATGATTTTATGTATTGGGCGTTGACCCCATGCTCTATCTTCCTCTTGATGTAATACATCTCGAAAGGAGGGTATAGGGGCCAGAAGTTCGCGTGAATCCCCAGAGGCTGGCTTAGGTCGTACATCTTTGCGGTTTTACCTAGTATCTCTACTTCTGATGGCATGGCAATTCAACACAACTCAGGTGGTGATTATTTAAGAGTTTATTCTTTGAAGAAGGGAATTCCAAGCGATTCCGGTTTAGCTAGGGCCCATTTCTTCCTGAAGGTTTCTGTTGATATTACTACTAGGAAGAGGATAGTCATGATGAAGGGTATCATCCTCAAGACAGGTAGGGGTGCTGGGATTCCGGCGTATATAGTCTCGGGGGATATCGCAAGCTGCCATAGGAAGCCGAAGAGCAGCGACCCCCCAAGTAGTATAAGTGGTCTCCAGAGGGAGAACATGACTAGGGCGAGAGCAACCCATCCTAAACCTTTTGTGGGTAGATGACTCCAAGCCCCTAGGTAGGATATGATAAGCGAGGCTCCCGCAAGTCCTCCTAACGCTCCTCCCACAACCACGCAGAGGTATCTTATCTTGATGAAGTCAACCCCAGACACCTCGGCTGCGAAGGGGTTTTCTCCAACGGCCCTTATCTTCAGCCCTATGTGGGTCTTTGCTAGGACGAACCAGATTAGGAAGACCGTCAGCAAAGCTATGGGGAACATCGGGGAGAGGTCGTATATCTTGGGTATCTTGGTGTCTAGAGGCCCTGAGTATCTATCAGCCCAGTATGTTACGAATCCCATGGCGAAGAGCCATATCCCCATGCCGCTCACAACCTGATCTACCTTAAGGGAGATTGAGAATACTCCGTGTAAGAACCCTATAAGCCCTCCTACAGCTGCTCCGACCAAGAGGCCTACGAAACCGCCAACCGCATCGCCTACGATGAACCCAGCAGCAGCCCCTAGAAGCATAATCCCCTCTATGCCAACGTTAAGCACACCTGATCGTTCATCCAGCAGCTCACCTATGGCTGCTAGAAGTAGAATCGTAGAGATCTCCAGCGACCTAGCTATGAAGGGCCACATCTCAGCCTCTCCTCATCTTAATCCTGTAGTTGTAGAAGAACTGGAACGCAACGAAGGATATAGTTATTATCCCTAGGAAGAGTATATCAAGCCCGAAGGGGAGTCTGAATCTTCTCACGAGAACCGTGGAGCCTACTGTTATTGCTCCTATAAAGATTGAGGTTGGTATGCTTGCTAAGGGGTTTAGGAGGCAGATAAGCCCTATTATAATACCCCAGTAGGTCATGTCGCCTACCGCCTTATAAGCCTCTGGCCTAGGTATTAGGTAGAACGCAGCATCACCAGCCCACATGTGGTAACCAGCCAACCCGCTTATCGCTCCCCCCAACGCCATAACCAGCACCGAGACCTTTAAACTGCTTATTCCAACATGCCTAGCTACATTTGGATTACCTCCGTAGACCTTTATCTGGTATCCCAAAGGCGTGTATTTCAGGAATATGTAGAGTATAACGGCCAACGCAGCTGCGAGAAGCGAGGTGAAGGGGGTTTCCCAGATTCTTGGGGCCCGGGCAGGTTCTGGAAGGGGCCTGCTGGAGGAGGCTATGCTCCCCGCCCATGGGCCGCCTACGGTGAGGAGGTAAACCAGCCAGAAGGCTATGTTGTTCAGCATAAGGGCTACGACAACCTCGTTAACATCCAGCTTGCCCTTTAAGAAGCCCGTTATAGCTCCGTATCCTGCTCCGAACAAAGCAGCGGAAGCCAGCATCATGGGGATAAGCACTGGTGAGGGGAGGTTTGGAAAGGCAAAAGCCACTGCGAAGGCACCTATCGTACCGAGGTAGAACTGCCCCTCCATACCTACATTCCATATACCCGCCCTATACACCACGATAAACGCAAGGGCTGAGAAGAGCATGAACAACCCTCTATGCAGCGTGGCGGGCAGCCCAAGCTCAGGGGCTAAAGCGAAGGAGAAGATGTTTAGATAAGCTTCAACAGGGTTGGCGCCCTCCAGATACAGGAAGAGGCTGAAAACTAGGAATGAAAACGCAACAGATAGGGCTGAGATTTTAACAGCTCTCCCGCCCGTCAGGACGATTATCCGCTCTTTTTTAAAACTCAGGCCCTCTAACCTAGCCATAACACTCCTCTCCCTTTGGTAAGTTTATGTTACTGTGAAACTCCGGCCATCATAGCGCCTATCTCCTCTTTCTTCACGTTGTCTGCGTCTAGTATAGCTACTATTCTGCCTTCGTAGATTGGCGCTATCCTGTCGCTGAGCTGCAGGGCCTCGTCCAGGTCTTCTGATATTAAGATCACCGCCATTCCCTTCTCCTTACAGCTTAGAATCCTGTTCCTTACAGATTCTGCAGACGCTACGTCAAGCCCGCTGGTTGGGAGGTTGGCGATTAGAAGCTTTGTAGTTTTGGGTATGACACGGGCCAGTATAATTTTCTGCAGATTTCCCCCGGATAGATGCGCCGCCTTAGTGTCAACGCTTGGTGTTATGACTTCAAACTCCGAGACCAGTCGCTTGGTATATTCCCTGATTTTAGGGTAGTTTAGGAAGATGCTCTTACGGAACTCTTTGTCATAGTAGAGGTTGAGCAGTATGTTGTCAACGAGTGAGAAGTTTCCTATAGCCCCCTCCCCCAGCCTGTCTGGGGGTATGTAGCCTATCCCCATCTTAAGCCTCTCCAACACCGATTTACGTGTTATATCTTGGCCGTCGAATATTACCCTGCCTGAGGCGGGTTTGCGTAGGCCTGCCAGAACCTCGGCCAGCTCCTCCTGGCCGTTTCCGCTAACCCCAACTATGCCAAGTATCTCACCCTCCTTAACGCTGAACGACACATTCCTCAACGCCACCACACCTTTATCGTTTAGAGCCGAGAGGTTCTCAACCTTTAGTATCTCCCGGCCTAGATTAACCTTAGGATTTGTTAAGTTGAACAGAACCTCCCTACCCACCATATACTCCGCCAGAGATTTCATAGAAGCTTCACGTATGTTAATCGTCTTTACGACTTTTCCTCTTCTTAAAACCGTAACCTTGTCGCTAACCTCGAAGACCTCTGGGAGTTTATGCGTGATGAACGGGATCAGAGCTATGTTGTTCTTAGCCATGTGCCTTATTGAGTTAAGCAGAACCTCAACCTCAGGTGGTGTTAGTACTGAGGTGGGTTCATCAAGTATCAATATCTTAGCCCCTCTGTATAACGCCCTTAATATCTCAACCATCTCCTGCTCCCCAGCCGAGAGCTGCCAGACCCTAGCGTCCAGGTCAATCCTAAACCCGTATCTCCTGCACATCTCCTCAACCTCCTCCCTCACTTTCCTTAAGTTAAGTAACCGCCCCGCCTTAGGATGCCCCAGGATTATGTTCTCTAGAACAGTATGGGCTTGGACGAGTTTTCTGGTTTGGTGAACCATGCCTACGCCCATGTTAATAGCATCTATTGGGGACTTGAAGCGGGTTTTCCTACCGTAAAGATAGATCTCTCCCTCATCCGGCTGTATAACCCCAAAGAGAATATTCATCAAGGTTGTTTTACCTGCTCCGTTTTCTCCTAGGATTGCATGAACCTCACCAGCCCTCAGCTGGAAATCCACCTTATCAAGAGCTACTACGTTGTTTGGGTAACGCTTCGTAATCCCCCGGGCTTCTAGAACTACCTCTCCCGGCCTAGTATCCGCCTGAGGGGAGTTAAGCACCTAAAACCACCTAAGAAGGGGATAAACATGCTGTGGGAAATAAATACTTACCTACATCCGTTCTTCCTAGCTACTTTAAATAAAAATAAGTTGGTGGGGTTTACTTGAGGGTTATTATTCCGTCCAGCTGGAAGTTCAGCATCCCAAGTAGCCACTCGTCGCTGGGCATGGTCTTGGCTGGTTTAACCTCAGTCCCCTTAGCAGGCACATCCAATCCCAGCTCAGGTAAGGGAATCCCCTCGCCGCTGCTGACTAGCGGATACTCGTAGAACGGGTCCCATACGCCTGCTATCATATCAGCCCTCCGCTTCTCAATCAGCTTCAACGTCTCCTCAGGTATCTGATTCCTCACCTTCGGGCTTATAGCATCAAGCCCAACCTTATTATCGTTCTGCAGGTCTACAGCGTATAACGCAGACTGGCCCGGCAGCCATTTATTATCACTGGGCAGCGGTATATGCCTGTTCATCCCTACGAATAATATCCTATCAGGGTTGGTTATACCCGCCATGTAATCCCTTAAAACAGCGTCGAACATTACCTCCCAGCGTGTGTCGAATGAAACTGCTACAGTATCTGTTGTTGCCCACTTGTATATCCCCACTATATCCATGTCCTTTCCTACGAACCAGATTTCGCTCTCCTCAGCTACTTGGAGAGGCTCTACTGAGTCGGTGTAGTGGGTTAGGACGTCAACCCCTTGGTCAACTAGCGATAGCGATACTTCCCTCTCCTTAGGCGGGTCATACCACTCACCAACATACTTAATGTAGAGCTTGGCGTCGGGGTTGGATTCCTTAATACCTAGGTAGAAAGCAGCCATTCTACGTAGGTTTTGGACAACAGCAGGGCCTACAGCTATACCTATCTTATTAGACTGCGTTATAGCACCCGCTATAAGCCCCTCCAGATACATGGCCTGATACTGGCGTATAAACACCCTTATGAAGTTCCTCTGAGCCGAGACGTCGCTACCTACTATCCCCATGAAATATACTTCAGGGAATTGCTCCGAAAGCGTGTGGAATGCTGGAACAGCGGCCGGCTCCCAGCTTCCGAATATAACGTTGGCGTTGTTTATCGTTATAAGGTCTTTGGCGGATGATACCGGGTCTCTCCCCTTCAGGACCACGCCCTCATCGTATACGTAGTCGAACCACGGGTATAGTTCTTTCAGCCTATCTACAGCTATTTTCTGTCTTCCGTCCCATGTTGAGCCTTCTATAAATCCTCCTAACACCATCCCTAGGACTATCTTCTTGGCTACCTCCACCTGCCTGGTCTCTGTCTGGGTTACTGTCCTCTCGATTGTTCTGGTCTGGGTTACTGTAATCGCTTCGCCTTCTACCTTCTCAGGCGGTTTCGCAAACCAGCCTCCTGCAAACCCAACGACTAAACCTCCAACAGCCCCGGCTATAGTGCCTAGGGCCTGTCTTCTATTTACTTTCTCAGCTGCTCCTGACATGTCTCAGCCGATAATTGTTAGGCTAGTAGTTAAGCTTTTGCTCCAATTAACTATAATAGTAACAGACTTAGACGGGGACGAATCTAAAGCCACTATATTCCTTTCCCGCTACCCTCCTTAGAACTCCCCAAGCTGGTTTAAGCTTCATGCCTATTCGCGGCTCGTCTGCGAGGATTTGGCCTAGGGCCCTAACCCCCTCGCCGAGATCCACAATCCCAAGTATTAACGGCTTATCCTCCACCCCTGCCGGGGTTACGTAGACTTTAGTATAAGCCAGCAGAATCCCCTCCTTCTTTATTTCGAACTCCTCCAATTCCATGTGTTTGCAGCTTGGGCATCTTTCATGTCTTGGGTAGGATAGGCGGCCGCAGTTTCTACACCTGTAGGCTGTGAAGGCTCTATTGTGTTGTTGTTTGTTCATTTCCGGATAGCCTCCAGTATATGTACTAGGGTGTTGTTTCCAAAGCCTCCGAAGTTGCATGCCAACCCCCTCTTGGCGTTTTTGGATATTTGCCTTTCACCCGCCTCTCCCCGGAGCTGCCACACCAGTTCAACGACCTGCGCCACGCCTGTCGCCCCCACAGGATGGCCACGTGCCTTCAACCCTCCTGAGGGGTTGATGGGGAGAACGCCGTCAAGCTCTGTAACGCCCTGCTCAACGGCCAGATGCCCCTGGCCCTTCTTGAAAAAACCAACATCCTCGCTCTCAACTATCTCAAGGATGGAGAAGGCGTCGTGTAGTTCAGCTACATCAATACCCTTAGGCGATAACCCGGCCATTCTATACGCCTGCTCGGCCGCATACTTGCATGACTTCAAAACAGCCGGGTCCTCACGTTCATGTAAAGTTTGGTAGTCAGTGGCATGTCCTATGCCTTTTATCTCAACCGGTTTGTCGGTGTATTTGCCTGCTTTCTCTAAGGGGCATAAGATAGCCGCTGCTGCTCCGTCGCTTATGGGGCATGAGTAATACATCCTGAGGGGTTCCGCCACCATCTTGGATTGTAGGGCTTCTTCTAGGGTTATTTCTCTTCTTAGGTGGGCGTATGGGTTTTTGAGGGCGTTTCTATGGTTCTTAACGGCCACCATAGCTACGTGTTCTTCCGTTACCCCGTATCTCTGTTCGTATAGCTTCATGAGTAAAGCGGCTAGAGAGGCTAGGGTTGCTCCGTGCATGTACTCAGCCTCGGGGTGGGTCATGGTAGCTATGTAATCGGTCAGCGTGGCCGTATCCAAGCTGGTCATCTTCTCACCTCCAACGACCAGAACCAAATCAGCTAAACCAGATGCTACGGCTTGAAAACCATTCTTAACCGCAGAAGCCCCTGCGGCGGGGCCGTTCTCAACGGTCTCAGCTGCTGCGGGGAAGAGGGAGAGCCTATCGACAAGGGCAGTAGCTATGGCGGTCTGCCTCTCAACTACGCTACCCAGCATGTTACCCACATAAACTGAGTCGAATTCCTCATAATCCACACCAGCATCCTTCATGGCTTTAATAGAGGCCTCTGCAAGCAGGTCCATCAAGCTTCTATCCTCCAGCTTCCCGAAACGCGTCATACCGACTCCTATTACCGCTACTCTCCTCAAGACGCCGAGTATAGCTTCCTGCATCAAGTTATACCTTAGTGATAATAGGCCTCTTCCTAGCTGCGTTGGTTATATTCCTGCCTCAGGGGATCTTCACAGCCCTCGCAAGAACAGTGAAAAAACC
>DQVM01000004.1 GCA_015661775.1 Candidatus Caldarchaeum subterraneum
CTTAAAATAGCTAAAGCGGAGGGGCAGTACGTATGGGACGTTGAGGGGAGGCGTTACCTGGACTTCCACACAGGACATGGTGTAGCACTGCTGGGGCATAGAAACCCAAGGATAGTAAACGCCCTCAAGGAGCAGATGAATAAACTCATGGTCGCAACACCAGCATTCAACACAGAGGCCATGGAGAAATGCCTAATTACACTAAGCAAGATACTCCCCAAACACCTTAACACGGTCTTCTTCCAGAACAGCGGAGCAGAAGCGGTTGAGCTGGCTCTGAAGATAGCGGTAAGAACAACCAAGAGAAAGAAGATCCTAGCATTCATCAACTCGTTCCACGGCCGCACCATGGGAGCTTTATCAGTCACTTGGAACCCCAAGTACCGGGAGGGCTACGGCCCCTTCCCATGGGAGGTAAACTTCATACCATACAACAACGGAGAGGCTGTTGATAAGGCATTATCGGAGGAGTATGCAGCCGTCATCGTAGAGCCTGTACAAGGCGAGGGAGGGCTGGCAGTAGCCAGCGGCGACTTCCTCAAAGCACTACAGAAGCGAAGCAACGAAACCGGAGCTTTGCTCATAATGGACGAGGTTCAAGCAGGCTTCGGCAGAACAGGCAGGGTATGGGCCCATGAAAAAGCAGACGTGAAGCCAGACATACTCGTGGCGGGTAAGTCGGTTGCGGGAGGATTCCCAGCCAGCTACGTAGCAGCAAGACAAGAGATAGCCGATAAGCTCTCAGAGGGGATACACGGCTCCACCCACGGCGGAAACCCCCTCGCAGCAGCAGCCATAGCAGCTGGGGTAGAGACGCTGCTTAGCGAGAGCATACCTGAGAAGGCGGCTGAAAGAGGCGGCGAGCTCCATAAGGTTCTCCAGTCAATCGTTGAAGAGAATAATAACGTATTCAGGGGGGTTAGGGGAGAGGGGCTTATGCAGGGACTTGAGATGCGTCACTCGCCTTCTCAGCTAATCAAGATACTGCAGCAGAATGGGCTTATAACGCTGAAGTCGGGTTTGACGATACTCCGGTTCCTGCCGCCTTACTTAATAACTAAAGAAGACCTCTCATCAGCGAGGGAGATTATAGAAGAGTCGCTGGTAAAAATAAAAAAGGATAGATAGATTTTTTATTCTTCTATTATTAGAAGCCCCTCCATGCCGGCCTCTCTATGCCCCGGTATCGTGCAGATGTATTTGTATTCCCCCGGTTTTTCAGCTTTGAATATCAAGTAAGCTGATTCTCCCCTCTCCTTCACATGACCGCTTATATGAGCGTCTATTCCAACTATCGCAAGGTCATGCTCTATCCCATCCATATCTTCTTTTATCAGGGTTATCTTAACCACATCACCCACCTTAACCTTTAGAACAGGGTTTCTCTGACCGTCTTTACCTTCGAATGCAAACCCTTTCTCCGTGAGAATCGTGGATAATACAAATTCTACATCAGGCGTTGAGGCTTCTTCATGCCCCCCAGCCGCTTCTTCATGGTCTTCCTTTCCGCTACTACTAGTCTCGGAATCATGGCCATCGCCATCTGGGTATATCTCTTCTTTTTTACTGCTATCCGCTTGGTAACTACCTTGGAGAGAGGTGCTTATTAACAGAGCTGCAGCAACTAGTACAACCGCTAGGAGCAGGCTGTAATTCACGTGGAATTTTTTGCTGGCCATTTTTACATCACCTCACGGTGTAGGTAGTAAGTGAGGGGAGAAAAGGGTTTGATGGGAAAACTCCTTGACGGTGGGTTGGGATGTGGGGCTACGTGTAGAGAAGGGAAGCTCCCTCAGTAAGGTGAGAAAAGTTCCGTTCATCTTAGGCTTTGTTGCATCGTATCTGAGGCAATCTAAATTAAATAGCGTTTATGTTTAGTATTTAAGTGGTAGAAACGTCTCGTGAGGAGAAGATACGCCGTGTAGGTAAGGCGGAGCAGGAGGATGACATATTTAAGGTTTTAAGCCACCCGCTTAGGCGAGCCATAGTAAAAACCCTATACGACAGGGTGGAATTATCATACTCGGAGCTCCTAAGGGAGACGGGTATAGAGGAGGGGTTATTCAACTTCCATCTAAGGAATATGCGTTCCCTCATAGAGGTAACGGAGGACAGGACGTATATACTTTCGCATAAGGGGAGGGTTGCCTACGAGCTAATACGTAAGGCAGAGAGGGAGGAGCTTGTTAAACCTAATTTCCTAGAGCCTCCTAAGATAACGTGGGGAGTAGCAGCAAGGCGGGTAGTTGCTTTCCTCATAGATTCACTGGTTTTTATAACAGCTACTGGCGTGTTCCTAGACCCTAATTTCTACCACTTTATAATGCTACACATACTTGATCTACAGCAGCATGCGGCAGAAATCATACTAGCGTACTCGCATATATTTTTCGCAGCGTTCATAACATTCACACTACTTGAGTCCTATAAAGGGCAGACGATAGGTAAGTACATAACACGTATTAGAGTCCTTACGTTATCAAACCGGAGATTATCGCTTGTGGAGTCGGGGATACGCAACATGGGGAAGGTCTTTCTACTTCCTATAGA
>DQVM01000048.1 GCA_015661775.1 Candidatus Caldarchaeum subterraneum
GGGAAGCTCCTCTTATTTAGAAAGGAATAATAAAGAAAGTAAAGAAGTTAATTAAATAGCCCATATATCAACGGGAGGCGTGGGATGGGAAAGAAGTGAGCCTCCAAGCTCCTAGATAAGCTCCTTTAGCCGTAAAGTCGGTGGAATGGGAGAAGCCCCAGGTTTTAAGCCGAAGGGGCAGCTCACACCTATACATCATATTTATTGGATAGTCAAAGTCTAGTTTTCTTTGGAATAATGAGTGAGCAGGAAACTCTAGTGGAGATGCATGGGATAACCAAGCGTTTTCCCGGTGTGTTAGCCAATGATAATGTTAATTTTAGTTTACTGCGGGGGGAGGTTCATGCCCTTTTAGGAGAGAACGGAGCAGGTAAAACAACCTTGATGAATATTCTCTACGGTTTATACAGGATGGATGCCGGTGAGATATGGGTAAAGGGAAGGAGGGTCAGCATAAAGTCCCCTAAGGATGCTATAAAACTTGGGATAGGCATGGTTCATCAACAGTTTAGACTCATCCCAACCCATACTGTGGCTGAGAACATAATACTAGGTCTTAAGGAGATGGGAGTTATTCTGAACTACGGTAGGATTAACAAGCAGCTGGAGGAGATTATACGCTTCTACGGATGGAGCATTCCTCCCAACGCCAAGGTATGGCAGCTCTCAGCAGGAGAGAAACAGCAGGTTGAGCTGCTTAAAGCCCTCTTTAGACGGGCTGATATACTTATTCTAGACGAACCCACCTCAGTGTTAACGCCTCAAGAGACGCTGCAGCTCTTTAACGCTTTGCGTAAAATGGCTGATGAGGGACGGGGTATTATACTGATAACCCACAAGCTGGACGAGGTTATGCGGGTAAGCGACAGAGTAACTGTAATGCGGAGAGGGAAGGTAGTTGCTGTTAGGAAAACCTTAGACGTAACACCCGACGAGCTGGCTAGGCTTATGGTAGGCAAACCGCTTGTTACCTCCTTCGAGAGAAAGCAAGAGTCGACGGCTGAGTATGTTCTACAGGTTGAGAATCTACATGTGCTCGACGATAAGGGTCTGCCAGCTGTCAGAGGGGTTAGCCTGCGTATTAAGAAGCGGGAGATACTCGGCATAGCAGGTGTTACCGGCAACGGCCAGCAGGAGCTCGTAGAAACAATAGCTGGGTTACGTAAAGCCTCCGCAGGTAGAATAACTATAGACGGGCATGACGTAACCAACAAGAACTCGGCTGAGGTGATTAAGCAAGGAGTAGCATACATACCCCCCGAGATATCCAAGTGCATAGCATTCAACATGAGCGTAGCCGAAAACCTAGTGATGAAAACCTACAAGTACCCGCCCTTCTCCAGCAAGATAATACTACGGTGGAGGAGTATAAAGGAAAAAGCCCAAGATCTTATCCAGAGGTTTAACATAGTAACCCCCTCCCCAAATACTCGAGCCGGAGCCCTTTCTGGCGGGAACTTACAGAGGCTTATCCTGGCGAGGGAGCTTTCGCTAATCCCGGCTCATGAGAGGCCCAAGCTGATCTTGGCAGCTTACCCCACTAAGGGACTCGACGTCGCAGCTACCGAGTTTGTCAGGCGGTTGCTGGTGGAGAATAGAGACGAAGGCGCTGCAGTTCTTCTTGTCTCCGAGGATTTGGACGAGATAATGATGCTCAGCGACAGGGTTGTTGTTATGTATCGTGGTGAGATAGTTGGGGAGCTTTCTAGGGAGCAGCTGGAGGTTGAGACTATAGGGCTTATGATGATGGGAGTTAAGCGGGGAGGCGGAGCAGCGTGAAGCCTGTTCCTACAGTTATAGTCCAGAAGAGGCTTGAGGTGAGTAGAAAAGTATCAACTGTAACCAGCGCGTTCTTTATAATGTTGTCTTTCCTTGTGTCTGGGATTATATTCGAGGCTATGGGTGTTAGCGCAGCTGAGACGTTCATAGTTATAGCATCTATCTTCGCATCTCCTTCCCTGCTACTGCAGGCTATCTTAAGGGGGCTGCCTATAGGGTTGGCCGCCTTGGGCCTCTCAGTGGCTTTTAGGATGAACTTCTGGAACATAGGGGCTGAGGGGCAGATATACATGGGTATGTTCGCAGCTACGGGGGTTATCCTCCTCCATACGTTCCAAGGATTCCTCCCATCCGTGCTTGTCTTCCCAGCCATGCTGCTAGCGTCTTTTCTAGCAGGCGGACTCTACTGCCTACTTCCCGCAATCCTAAAAGCTAAACAGGCGTAAACGAGGTTCTAACAACTCTAATGATGAACTTCATAGCAATACTCTTCGTAGACTACTTGGTCTACGGCCCTTGGAGAGACCCTGAGGGATTTAACTTCCCCCTCTCGATACAGTTCCCCGACTACGCTAGAATGGGATTCCTAACCGGCCAAGCCAGCTACGAGGGGCTTATAATGCTAATCATATTCGCAGCCCTAGTTTATGCTATAATGCAATATACAACAGTAGGTTTTGAGTTTAGGGTTGTTGGCGAAAGCCCCGAAGTAGCTAGACACTCTGGAATAAGCTATGCTAAAACGCTTCTGCTGGGAGGTTTGATATCAGGCGGCCTGGCAGGGGTAGCCGGCTTTACGGTTGTAAGCGGCCTTATAGGGAGGCTTAGGCCCAGAGCCTCTCCCGGATACGGCTACACAGCTATAATAGTAGCATTCCTAGCAACCTTAAACCCATGGCTAATAATACCTGCGGGTATATTCTTCGGCGGGCTACTCGTAGCGGGGGATGTTATACAATCAACCCTAGACCTCCCCTTCGCAGCAGTACAGATATTCCAGTCAGTTATCTTCCTCTTCATAATAATGGGGGAGTTCGCGAAGAGATATAGGATAGTAATTAGGTTTAGGTGATTAGCTGATGGTGGACTTAGTTTGGCTTGAATCCGTCCTCGCAGGTGCTGTTCAGGCTGGGACTGTTTATCTAATAGCATCGCTGGGGGAGGTTTACGCAGAGAGGAGCGGAGTCCTTAACTTAGGGCTGGAGGGGATGATGATACTAGGAGCAGCGGTATCTTTTATCTTTGCCAACGCATTCGGCCATGGATTGGCCCTTCTAGCTACTCTGTTGATTGGCCTCTTATTCGGGCTACTACTAGCCTTCCTTTCAGTAACTCTACGGTTAAACCAGATAGTAGTTGGCCTAGCCTTAACGTTACTGGGCCTTGGGTTAAGCGGCTTCATAACCTCAGCTGAGATACGCAAGAGAATTCTCCTCTCCCTAAACCCTGAAATAAACCAGCAGGCACTACTAACCCAGCAGGCACCAAACCTTCCTATAATCAAAATCCCATACTTATCGGATATACCATTAGTGGGTAAGATACTCTTCAGCCAGAACATACTAGTTTACACGGCGCTTATACTAGCTTTTGTCATGTGGTTCGTCTTATTCAAAACACGATTCGGGTTAAGCCTTAGGTCTGTTGGTGAGAACCCAGCTATGGCTGATGCGATGGGCGTTAACGTGTATTTGATGCGCTACGTAGCTGTTATGATAGGAGGTATGCTGGGAGCTTTAGCTGGCGCTTATCTCTTCATAGGCTACCAGCCTTTCTGGGTGGAGGGGATGACAAGCGGGAGAGGATTCATATCCCTAGCGTTGGTCATACTAGCTATGTGGAGTCCTTTAAGGGCTATATTAGGCGCATTTCTGTTCGGCGGTGTTGAGGTGCTGCAATTCAGGCTACAGCTCATAGGCGTAGGGGCGCAGACCCCCCAGTTTATACTCATGCTACCCTACGCGGTTACTATAATTACGTTAACCCTCCTCTCCGTTGAGAGTATGAAGAAGAGAATAGGCGTCCCAGCAGCCCTTACTATACCCTACTCACGTGAGTAACATTACTCTATTACGGGCCTGAACTTATACCCGTACTGAATCAGCTTATTTTCTCCGTCAACCCTTATTTTCCTTAGTGTAACCTCTACTTGCATATCTTCCCGCAGCTCCTCCGGGTCGCAGTCAGTTACCTGCCCCACCACTAGAGAACCGTCAACCATTTTAACTACTCCGACCACGTAAGGCACATACTGCTCGAACAAAGGTGTGCTGCTCTTAACAACAGTATAGCTAATCAACCTACCTGTCTGCGAGAGTCTATCTCTTCTAATACTTCTGCTTCCGCATTTCCTACACACCAGCCTAGGGGAGTGGTGGAAGTGGCCGCATTTCTCGCATCTATACCCCTCCAACCTATACCTAAAACCTTTGCTTCTCCAATACCTGGGAATTCTAATTACGAACATGCTTCACACCTCCTCTAGTAGGATGGAAACAGAGGAAGACCCGAAACCCGCCAACGACTCCACAAGACCGAATCTGACGTTATCCAGCTGATTCTTACCCGCTTGACGTGTCAGTTGTAGATAAGCCTCAGCCACCTGATATATAGGAGTGGCCCCTACTGGATGGCCCCTAGCCTTCAAACCGCCAAACGTGTTTATAGGAAGCTCACCGTTTAAGCTAAGCCTCCCAGACATAGCGGCTTCACCTGACTTGCCGCGTGGAATAAAACCAGAGGACTCAAGCGATAAAGCTGCTAGTATAGAAGCAGCGTCAAAAAGTTCTATAAAACTTACCTCACCTCTGGATATGCCACGCATAGATAAGAGAGATGAGGTTGAAGCAGCTAACGATTGTATGTGAAGCGGGTCTTCCCGGTCGAAGGGGTTGGGAAAGTCTGTGGCTAGATGTATTCCTGAAACCAAGACCTTGGGAGAATCTAGCTTTCTAGCAATATTCTCCGAGCATAATACTAGAGCAGCCGCTCCATCAGCTTGTGCTGTGGTTTCAAGTCTATGTAGAGGCTCTGCGACGTAGGGTGAGTTAAGGACATTCTCTAGGCCTATCTTGAAGGGGTATTGGGCATGCTGGACTGTTGAGGCATTTTCATGGCTTATAACCGAAAAGCTGGCTATTCCATCCTGCTTTACATCATATCTACGCATATACATACGGTAAAGTAGAGCTGCTGTTGAGAAGAAGTGGGAGCCTATTTCCCCAGCCACTTCATAGCGTTCATCCATGGAGAGAAGGCTAAGAGACTCTTCCTGCGTTCCATCTGTTAGCTTCTCTCCCCCACATACTAGAACAACATTAGTTATTCCTGATTGTATTGCATTAACTGCATATCGTATTGCAGCAGCTCCAGACGCAGCCCCCGCCTCTACCCTCACAGCAGGTACGCCGGAGACCCCCAGCTCCTCAGCGAGAACAGAGCCTAAAACCAGCTGCTCCTGTAAAACCTCACCATAAACATTCGAAACACAAATCTCATCAACTCTCGACAAACCCGTGTAATCAAGAGCCTTTAAAGCACTTTCAGCCATAAGAGTCTCTAAACTCTTATCCCAGTGCTCTCCGACTTTCGTTAATCCGTATCCCGCTATGTATACTTTCTGCACGTTACTGAACACCTCTTATCTTATCGCGCATCTTAATGTAGAGGGCATAGTCTATCTCCTTTCTCCTTGCTATTAGTTTATCTAGCTGCGGAGCTTTGTTCCTCTTGCTCTCTATACCATCCTCTACTGTTATTACTAGGGAATCGCTGCCGGCTCCTGAACCGAAGGAGGTTAGAAGTATTCTCTGCCCCGGCTTGGCTGAATCTAAAATCCTTACAAGCCCTATGAGGGAGCACGCCGCATACGTGTTCCCAATAATACCTGATACAAGACCTGTTTCAACTTTTGAGTTGGGTATTGCAAGAACCTTTGCAACGGTCAGTGGAAACTTCACGTTAGGTTGGTGGAAGACGAAATAATCAAAGTCAGATATTTTATATCCATTCTCCTGTAATAGAGACTTTAAGGCAGTTAGTGTATGTTTGAAGTACGCCGGTTCTCCTGTGAATCTAGAGGTATGCATGGGGAATCTTTCGTAACTCCTTCTCCAGAAGTCTGGGGTATCTGTTACGTAGGTCATGGAATACTCAAACCTAGCTACCGCGTCCTTACTTTCTCCCCCTATTACGAGAGCAGCTGCTCCGCTGGCTGCTGTATACTCTAGGGCATCCGACGGCCTGCCCTGGGCTGTGTCGGCGCCTATTGCAAGGCCATATTCTATACGCCTGGCCTCAACCATGGCTATGATTGTCTGAATAGCTTCTGTACCAGCTTTGCAGGCGAACTCGTAATCTGCTGAGGTTATGAAGTTGCTAATCCCAAGCGCTTCAGCTACTATCGTCCCACTGGGTTTAACAGCGTAAGGCTTAGACTCCGTACCAACATGTACAGCACCTATCTTTTTAGGGTCTACTCCGGCCCGCGTTAACGCCTGCCTAGCTGCCTCAACAGCCATGGTTATAGTATCCTCATCTAGCCCAGCAACAGCCTTCTCCCTTATAGGAACATCCTTCTCATCCTTACCCCATACACGGGCTATCTCGGCGGCCTTTATTCTGAAACGGGGAACATAACCTCCATACCCATGTATATACGCTCCGTTTACCTTAGGCATAGCTGCCATAACCTCTTGGAGTTTCTTAAAAAGCGTTACGCTGGATGCAAAAACATGATTAGTCAATAAACGAAAAACAGTTTAAACTAACGCAAAACTATCATATATCCGTTTCAGAAGATTAATATAGCAAAAATACAACAAACCCAGAAACAAATATCCATCAGGTTAGCACAGTAAAAATGGACATGATGAGTTTACATAAGCTGGATGAGAAAGATATTAGGATTTTGCATGAGTTGGTTATGGATTCAAGCCAGAGCATAACTGAGCTGGCGGCTAAGCTGGGTATCCCCCGTACTACCGTCCAGGAGAGGGTTAAGCGTTTGAAGGAGTCGGGTGTGATAAAGAGATTTACCGTCCAGCTTGATTATTCTAAACTTGGTAAAGGAGCTACTGCTTTTGTTCTCGTCTCCATACACCCGGAAGCTAAGGTTAGGCAGAAAGAATTGGCCGAGATCCTCTCAAGACTAGATGACGTGGTGGAAGTTCACGTGATCTCAGGAGAATGGGACTTCCTACTTAAGATACGAGGGGAGTCCGTTAACAGCATAGGTTCGTTAGTTGTCGATAAGCTAAGGAACATAGAGGGAATAGGCCGTACCATAACATGCGTCTCGTTCGCAACCTTCAAGGAAGAGCTATAACGGCTTAACATCTAAAACACCGTCAGCATGGCAGAGAAATACTAGGATATTTTCGTGAAGTAAGACAAGTTGCTTAATTTATATTGGCATTATAAAGGCGGAAGTAGGGAGTATGTCAACGGAGCTTGAAAAGATAGCAGCTGCAAAGGCAAGAGAAGCAGTTTATTACGATAAACTTGGCCAAAAAGCTAAAGCTGTTAAAAAATACCAAGAAGCCCTAGACATACTCCGGAAGCTCAACACACTTACTCACGACCCAATTATGAAAGGCGTCTTCACAGAGAAGATAAACGAATATCAAAGAAGAATAGAAGAACTCATGAACATCCCCGCCCCAACGCTCCTACACAACAAAACAACAGAAAGTACAGCACCCGTAGAGGAATTCAGCATGCCCAAACCATCTATACGCTGGGATGACATAATAAATATCGAAAACGCTAAAAAGGCAATACGAGAGAGTATAGTTTATCCAACCAAGCGGCCTGACCTATTTCCACTAGGATGGCCAAGAGGAATTCTACTCTTCGGCCCACCGGGATGCGGTAAAACATTACTCGCAGCAGCTGTAGCAAATGAGATAGATGCAGAATTCTTCGCTGTTGATGCAGCCTCTATAATGTCAAAATGGTTAGGTGAATCAGAGAGAAATATAGCAAGGCTCTTCAACAAAGCACGGCAAGTATCAGATAAACAAAAGAAACCAGCAATAATATTCATAGATGAAGTTGACGTATTCCTATCGGAGCGTTTTTTAGAAGTCGGTGGAGAAGCACGTGTGAGAACACAGCTCCTGAAGGAAATGGATGGAATACACGAAAAAGGTACTAAACGCCAGCTTTACGTCATAGCAGCAACCAACAAACCTTGGAACTTAGACGAACCCTTCATAAGAAGATTCCAGAAACGTATCTTCGTCCCCCTGCCAGACCTTGAGGCTAGAAGAAAACTCTTCGAAAAATACCTAAATGAACTTAAAATAAACAAAGATATAGAAATCCACCAACTAGCCGTAATGACAGACGGATATTCAGCCGCAGATATACGAGACGTATGTATAGAAGTTCAGATGAAGGTAGTCAACGAGCTCTTCGAAGCAGGGCGTATAAACGATGAACCCAGAAAAGCAACTATAGATGACTTCCTAGAAGTCTTGAAGAAGCGTAAGCCGGCAATAGCTTTAGATAAGATGCAAAAAATTTTAGAGTGGAACGAAAAATACGGAACTAGCTAGTTTCTATTTCTAGCTCGATCATTCCCTTTTCATGGAGCTTCTGAAGTATCTTCTCTAGTTCTTTATGGTTTATTCCGGTTTTTGTTGATAACTCTGTTAGGTCTAGTGATTCTGTAGGGTTCTGGTTTATATATGATAGGACAGTTTTCTCTTCTTCCGTTAGTTTTGGTATGTCGGGGAATTGTTCTTTAACTTTTTCTGCAGCTATCTGCTTGGCTTCTCTGAGAACCTTTAAAGCTTCATCGGAGAGTACGTTGGCCTCGTAGTTGGTTTCCTGCATGTCTAGCTTGTTTTCGCTGGTTGTTATGAAATCTTCTATAACGTATGCTAATGTCCTAAGATTATCTGCTGCTTCAGGCACTATGCCAGCTACCTCCTCCCTGACGTTTTCAAGTAAAGTGGTTAGGGGTTTTACTAACGCAAGGACATCCCCTAGCTCTAGAATGCTCTCCAGCCTTATCCTTACCTGCAGCAATATTAGGTTGCTGTGCATTATTGCGTTGGCAAGTTTCCTTAGCTCAGCTATCTCCGAAGCATATATCTTAGCCCTCTCCTCATCGTTGGATACCAGAGCCTCGATACACCGTTCAAAATACAGCTTACTACGGTGAATCAGCTCCTTATACTTCATATCCAGCCTCTCTATCTGTCCTCTTAAAAGAGACAGAGATTTCTCAATCCTAAGCTGAAGATTATCCCTGCTAACCTCCTCCACATCACCGTTACTCAGCTGCTCCTGTCCAACATCCAAGGGTTTTCTACTCCATAACGGGAATCCCAACTTTCTCACAACCAAAAGGCCGCAGCAGACAATTAGCATTAATATCTTAATAGATATCTCCTTAGAGAATATTTCAAACGAATGTTGATGATAATACGCCGGTAGGCTTATCTTTTAATTATTAACTGCCTCAGCTGCACCGCATCTCGAATATATCTTCCCTTTCATACTCAACCTGCCATGTATTTTTAGAGCTGGGTTTTAATCTTACACCCACAAATTTGAACCCCTCAGGCATATTGGCCAATATTTCCTCTATTAATACATCTAAGTTACTTGCTATCACCTCTTTTACGATCCTCTTTTCTCCTCTCTCCCGCTCATTCTTATAACAGAGGAGGCATAGTTTTCTTCCTCGGAGAACTGTGATTGTCATTAACCTAACATCGGAGCCGCATCCATCGCACTTGACATGCTTACTAGAACATGGCATACAGACCGTTCCAAATCCAGTTATATAGTAGGAAGGAGTGTTACCCGCAATCGGTTTTCCACATACTTTACACTCTGCCTTATCTACAGATTTTGATAAATGCCCCGGCATCATTTCGTCTCTTAATTAAAGGACCTGAGAGCCGTTTAAAAATCATAACGTTTTAACAAGTTTTAGAGTGTTGATTTCATGAAGTTGAGGCTGCTAACATGAGCGTAGGGGGCTAGGACAGGCGTATCTACCTCCCACCAAGTTATCCAATATCTTTCCCTGCTCAACTCCAGAATATTTCTAAATATTCTAAGCATGTTATCACTTATTCGTAGTTCTTTTATGGGTTTTTCAATTGAGCCGTTTCTTATTAAGAACATACCATCTCTAGGTATAGTAGAGAAGTCTCCACTACGCATGTTCTGGTATCTTAGATACCAGTCGTTAGTAATCCAGATTCCCTTGTCAACATTACTGATTAATTCTTCAAAGTTTTTGCTTCCCGGTTCTATTATTAGGTTGAATGGCGAGGGGGAGATTAACCCTGCGTTGGCTGTTGTCTCTGTGTTGAATTTCTTAGCTGTGGTACTGTTGTGCAGGTATGTCCTTAGTGTTCCTTTTTCGATTATCGTATTACGTCGGGTGGGAACTCCCTCATGGTCGAATGGCGTTGCTCCGTAGGTTCCTGCTAGAGTTGGGTCGTCAATTAAGGAGAACTTCTCCGACGTTATAGCCTCGCCAAGCCTATCTGTTAGAAAGGATAACCCCGTATCTACTTCGAAAGCCGATGCCGCTGTTCCAACTTCCTCCACCAAATCTGCGAAGATCATAGGCCCTAGGATGGCTTCATACTCCCCCGGCTCCCCGGGTGTTGGGTTTTTAGAAATTCTAGCTATCTCCCCCGCTTTTCTACCTGCTTCCACTGGGGTGAAATCTTTTTTATCCGCTGCGACGGAGACAAAATGGCCAGTAGCATCTCCATTTGCGAAGGCTCTAACAGAAATCTCTATAGACGCGCCGCTGGCTTTGGCTGAAACTCCAGAGGAAGACTTAAGATATGAGGTCCAAGTTTGGTAAACCAAAGTTCCAGCAACCCTACTACACCCTTCTTCAACAGCAGCGTTTACAGCCTGTTGAACGAAATCAACAAGCTCCTCGTCAGAATAATCAAGTTTACCGCCTTTTAACAGCGTTTTATCATACTTGAAAGGCCCCTTCGGTAATGGCGCATATACGTCTCCCTCAGGGCTGTTTCTAGCCATGTATATTGTCTTTTCGACAAGCTGCTCCAAAGCTCTTCTTGATAAGATGGTGGTTGATGACTGGGATTTTCTAGCTTTTATCCTAACATGTAGCAACGTGGATCTCTCGCTGAATAGCTTAGATACAGTTATATCGTTGTTAGAGAATCTAATCATCTTCTTATTAACCTCATCTGTTATAGCTAGTGCGTCTGTAGCTCCCTTTCTTAGAGCCTGTTTAACCAAAATACGGTTTATCTCATCAGCTCTAAGCATGACTACATTAACCCCTAGATATGCTTGAATAATAGTCTTACTATACTAAATATAACCAGAATGGCGAAAGAACATGATAATATCTACAAGACAATAAACCAGCTCCTGTTAAGAAGCAACATAGAGAGTAAACCATTAGCAGCTTTCTATATACAATTCCCCAGAGGAAGAGACGTGTATATCATACTACCCCACTTCAGGGAACAGGTAAGAAAATTAGAGTACAATAATAACAGAATCTTTGTTCTAGACTACTTCCTGCTGGAGAAGGATGTAACAGAAGCCCAACTATGGGAACACGTAGCAGCGCAATTCCTATTTCCCCACAAAATAATAACTGGCGATAAAATAATAACTGATAAGAAAAAACAATACCTAAGAAAAATAATACTAGAAACCCTAAAGATACTGGTGGAGGAGCATAAGATAGCAGCATTAAATCTTCGAATTAAACCCGAGTATTTTCTCTTCGAAAAACTCAGAAGACTCTCTGGAGTGTCACCGTTAATCAGAAGGGAAATATCCCAGTTTACTCAATATTCAGAAGATATCCTTACGCTATTTCAAGATAATATCCACGATTTTACGGAGGCTGCAGAAGAGCTGGTTTCTGAAGGAATTTTAACTCATTACCAGGGTTTATTCGCAGTAACTGAAAAGGCTTATAACGAGATGACTAGCAAGACTGTTCTACTGGATATAAATAAGATAGAAAGGATGATAAAGAACATTTTCACCGACCGGAGCAGTTTAGGTGCATCGCTTAAACTATTTCTAGAAAATGTTGAAAACGTACCTCAGGTATATCTAATGTCTCATATACCTAAGATACCCGATTCCCAAGATTTTCTATACCTCTCTACTGGGATTGGCCTTCAGCGATTAAACGAGCAATATGATATAATCGATTTTGCAAAGAAATTCTATGAAGAAGCGAAGTTTGAAGTGAAAAAGATAGGGAAAACACTCAACTCTACATATCATCTTATAATACGAAGAGATAGAGATGATGTTCTTGAGTTCTTTGTCAAGAAGTATCTTAACTGGACTGATGTAAAGTGGGTTGTAGCCCGTATATGGACTTTGGGTATTAGAAACTTTTCTATGTTGGCTTCCTCTAGGATGGCTAATGAAATATACTTTGTTAATTTCCTTCGTGAGGTAGGGTTTAACTCTCCTGAGATTGTTCACGTCAACTGGCGTGGCTATACGCTGTATCAGGAGTATGTGCATGGGAGAACTTTATTTGATTTATGGATAGCTAAACATGAGACGCGGTGGGACTATGCGTACAAGGTTGGCCGTTTACTGGCCGAGGTACATTCAAGCGGAATTGTTTTAGGAGATTGTAAACCGGAAAACTTTCTAATAGAAGAGAACAGCGGTAGAATCTACGTTATAGACCTGGAACAGGCTTCTAAGAAAGGGGATAAGGCATGGGATTTAACGGAGCTCCTATTCTATCCAGGCCATTATCTGGACTCAAGAACAGCCGCGGAGATTGCAGGGAGGATAGCATCGGGGTATGCTTCAACGGGTGATATAGAACAGCTTAAAAAAGCCCTCTCCCCAAAATACCTACGGGTTTTAGCACCATGGACGCCTGTATGGGTTCAAAAGGCAATATCAGATGAGATTAAAACGCTTCTAAAATCCTAATTCTTTCACGTGCTGAAGATGATACTGAACCTATTAAAACATTAAGATACTCCTCACCAGCTTCAAGATCATTCACCTTCTCTACCTTCCCATATACCTCAATAACATCCCCCTCGCTGAATAAAGTAGCAAAAGAAGTATCGTAGCAGGTCAGTGTCTTAACTTCAAGGCCGTAATCCCTATAAAGCGTATGATTATTAATCTGCTCAACGTAGTAGAGAGCCGGTGTAAAACACGATTCTTTACCATCGATTATTCTCAGCTTAACGGTGTAAAATCCTAAAGGCTCGTAGAAAATACGGCCATACTTTCCTCTAATCTCCTCAAGTAGCCTAACCCCATGCACCGAGAAATACCGACCGTTGAACATCCCCTTATTGGCTAATCTTTTTGATAGTATCTCGGCTTCTCTCCAGCTGATGTTATACTTTTCAACCAGCGAAACTTTAAAACTGTTCCTAACATGACTTATGTTCTCGCCGCTAGTTATTACAGGGATTTGATTTACTGCCTCCCAGAAGTTATCCCGGCCGTATATTATTAGATCCACGTCAGCGCGGGGATTATATAAACCGGCTAGTATACTGCCTGTTATACCTAGGCAATCATATGGTATCCCTGTTATATCTGTGATTTTTTCCATCAAGCGGGAAGCGGCTTCTTCTATGTCGTTGGTGGGGTTTTCTATAATTTTACATGCTTTTTCTTCGCATTTATAGTGGATTTTAACATTAGTATGGGGTATGTAGGAGAAGTATTCTTTTATCGTATCCTCATAATGTATATACTCTGGTTTTTCTTTACGTAAAAAATCCAGGGTATAGGCTATCTCGTCCATTCTGTATGTCTTGACCATTCTTAGAAACTGTTCAGAACCCCTCCTCCAACCTCCATTACCTCGTATGTATTTTAGGAAAGCGCATACTTTATTTGGAGGGTGAATATCTGAGACTACGCAGAATATCCATCCTTCAGGGGTTTCTATATAATCGTGGTCCCGGAATATGTAGCTTGGGTCTCTTATCCTCATGCCCTAACCTACTTCTGTTTCAGCATATAATCAACATTATCAACACCTACTATAATTCTGTAATATGAACTCCCACTATCTTTCTCATTAATTTTCTCCAAAGTACCTCTTACTCTTACTATTTCACCAGATTTACCCTGTTCGCAGTACCTACTTCTGAATGATGTTAAGTAAAGCGTGTACCAAGCTAAATCTGAGCCCTGAAAGACATTCAACACCTTCACTTTATAGATATTTGGTGTGAATATAGAGAGTTTATCATCGTAGATTCTACATATTACTTCTACTTTTTCTAATCTCTCAATCTTTTTCACGCCATACGATTCTTTAATCTCAGAAGGATATGGTACGAGTTTTATGTTGTAAACTTTATTGAGATATACCCCAGTTAATACTTTTCTAGTTTCATGTTCTATCCAGTCTTTTGCAGTTTCGCTGGTGTCCTCTCTACTTTTTAGGAAATGCTCTGCATGTATCTTGCTTAGCGGGTGGGTTATTTCTAGTCTACGTAGTTCCTGCATAATTTCGTATAATTCTTTTCCCTTGTTTAACCCGTATATTGCTATATCTATATCTGATTCTTCGTTGTGAAAACCTAGAAGTAAAGAGCCTGTAAACCCCCCTACTTCTTCTAGTTCTGAATATTGAGAA
>DQVM01000127.1 GCA_015661775.1 Candidatus Caldarchaeum subterraneum
GGGGAGTTTTGGGTTTTCACTTTTCAGGCCCCTCTCTGGAGCAGCCTTCTTTATAACCCCTCCTGAAAAGCGTATTACGTCTAGAGAATTGGTCTGCAGAAGGCCCTGTAGCCGCAGCTCAGGCATTTGGATATGGAGACCCTAATCCCCGGGTCTCTTTCCCTCTCCAACATCTCGTGAATCTCCTCTATCATCTCAGTGGCCAGTCTCTTGATACCCTCATGTAGAGGGACTTCCGTTAACTTATGCTCTCTAAGGTAGTATGCATACCCCCTCTTCACCGTAGTCTTGAACCTCTCCTCAACCAGCAGCGCGTAAGAGGCTAGCTGCATCTTATGGTCCCATTTTACCCTCCCCCCAGCTGTTTCAGCCCATTTAACCTCAACAGGCACATACTCTCCGAAGCGGGTTAGGAGTAGAAAATCCAGCTTCCCAACAATCCTAAGCCTTTCGCTTGCTAGTGCAACGTTCCTGAGAACCCTCACCACCTTCAACCTGCTAATCAACGGCGTTACAACCCTCTCGTCATGCTCCACAATACCCATCTGCATAGCCTCACTCGTAACCTCCTCAAGATGCAGAATATGAGTAATGAAGACAATACGGGGGCAGTATGCGTACCGCTTCACATCCACAACCGTCAAGTAACCCTCCTCAACACCGCTCACTACACCAAATACCCCTCCTCATCATAGTTAATCTCAACCCCAATAACGCTCCTCCTGTTATAACTAGCCGGAGTTAACGGGAAAATCTGGATATTCACCCTTTCACGTCCCTTTACCAAAATCCTAAGACCAGCCTCAACGTTAACCCTCTCACCTTCAGTAAGATCACCAAGAAAAGCACTCTTCTGAATACGCTTAAGCCCCTTACCCCTAAGAAAACTAGCCACCTTACCCCTCAGCTCATCATCAGTTATATCATAAATAACTAACAGCAGCAGCTCTCACCACCTAGATTTAAACGGCGCATACCTATAAACGCCTTGCAGATGAAGAACCAGCTTCCTAGCCTGTGAGTTGATTAAATCAACATGCGTGGGCTTGCTTCCCCGCATATACTTAAGAAGATGCGACCAGATTACCCTAACTTCCTTCTCCGCATTCTTCTTAAGATTGAGAATAACCCTCTTATCAGTTCTAGCCAGGCCTATTAAGGGCCTATCAACAGATATGGGCCTGAACTCCTCCATCAAATCTAAGACCAGAGAGGGCCTGCTTCCCCTAGGCTTATGCAGAAACCCCACGTATGGATTGAGGCCCGCTAGGAAAACACCCCTCCACACCTCCTTCCTAAGCAACGCATACCCTATGTTAAGCGCCGTGTTAAACGGGTCCAACTCCCCCTCCGGCGGATTACTCCGGGTATAACGATGGCTAAACCCCAGCTCGCTTGGGATGATCCTAGATACTGCCTCCCAGTAAGACCTGGCAGCATGAGCCTCCACAACAAGCAGCTCCTCTACAGAAGAGGCATTACCAAGCTCAGACAATCTAACAGCCACCTCCCTAGCCTTATCTTCAAGAAAACCAGCATCTCTCCCACCTCCCCTAAAACGCCTAGAATACTCCATCAAAACCATACGCTGATTATGCAGCTTACCCTCAAGAAAAGCCCTTGCCAAGTTAACAGCCCCAGATTCATAGGCCCTAAGCTGTAGAGACCAATTACGCATCAACGTCCCGTACTTATAGGGAATAACCCTCGCCAACGGTTTTGACCCTCTCATAAAAACCAAGTCAACGCCGAATGTGGAAGCTAAGGAGACAGCAGCCGCGGAGATTGATGAGCCTTCAGTAACTATTACTATGCTATCAAGCTCAGACGGGGCCATCTCCCACTTAACTTCATTCTTAACTTTCAGTACGAACCTACCCTGCCTAACACCTAGAAAAGCCCCATGCTGGTCTATAAGAGCAACCCTAATCCCCATCCCTACACACCCCGAGATAAGGACAGTAAGGGTCGCAGACCTCAGGAAGCCCAGGGTCAACCCCGGAAGAAGCAACCTGCGCAAACAAATCCCGCTTCTCCACAAACTCCATCCTAACACCATCGTCAATCCTCAGAATATTCTCATACACCCTAAACGAACTCATATCATCATCAAATACAAGATAAAGAATTACCGCATGGTTAACCGGTATCTTATACTGGCTTTCAAAACACAAAGCATACCCGGCTAATGTTATCTCGAAGTCCCTGCATGGTTTTCTTGTTTTAAACTCTATTATCAGGGCTGGGGGAACCAACGCATCAATCCTTATTGCTCGGTTTAACCCCAGTAACCTACCATCTATAGGGAACTCGCATATCCAAGGAACAACCCTGCTAACCAGCCCATCCAAGCTAAGGTATCTAGAGAGCTCCAGAACTTTATCGTAGGCCGATGAATACGTTAAGGCAGCCCTCCTCCAAAGCATGTTAAGAACTCTTACATACTCTCTTGGTAGGGAGTTAACCTCCGTTGCATAAAGCATGCCCTGCATCATCATGTCGAAGAAATCCACTCCGCTAGCGGGTTTTCTACAGTACAGAATAGCCTTAGCCTCTGCTGTAGCTGTTGCTATGACACGATGGACGAAACTCCCTAACCTGAGGCTTTCTCCAGCCCTCTCCCCAGCTCTCACGTAGTGCCGTAGGAAGGCAAGCCTCCCTGTTTTACAACCAAAGCTGAGGTCGGAGGCGTTTATCTTAACGCTATAAGGAGAAAGTAGAGGAGGCTCGGCCCATCTCCAGCCCCTAAGCTCCTCACTAACCTCACACGGCATATCCTGAATAACCTGAAAAACCCTAAGGACATCGTCGTAGCTGTAAAACGGCATCCTCCGGAAAAATAATCCACTACATAGTTTATCGGCTTTCCCATGCAAGAAATAAGATTATTTTCGCAAATCTGCAAGGTATGTGTCCAAGTGTTTAAAAATAGGGCTTAAAACGTTGAAACGCTCAGATAACGACACAGTCCTCAACCTCTCCTCCACTATGCCGCCTCGCTTAAGCTCCGATATAGCCCTACTTACACTACTCTCGCTCATCCCTAGAGTATTGCATATCTCTCTACGTCTAACAGATGAATGAGAGGCTATAACAGCTAAAACCCGTCTAACATGGTTTTTGTTAACCTGAATAGGGGAGACTACAGGCATGCGATACCTGTCCCTAGTAACATCAATTATGAAGGTAATCTCATCAACGTAATCAGCGAACCAAAAAGCAACCAACATCATGAGGATCGTTACAGCTCTAGTTCCTCCAGTAAGCTCAAAATACACGCTGTAACCCTCCCCTTTCAAACTCTTCACAGCGGTCAACAGGGATTCTATAGCTTCGCTGAGGTTTTCTAAGTTAAGCTCAAGCTCGCCATAGCCTATATCCCTACCTAAAGCCCTTAAAGTGCTTATGTAATTCCTTACCTGACCTCTAGCCTGTTCACTCCTCAACCTCGGAGACTCCTCAATACTCCTAGGATAAACAACGACAAGCCTATCCCCAGAGGCTAGCGACAACGCAGACATTATATCCAAACTAGCCGTAGGGTCAAAACCCATATTTACGAAGACCGCCTTCTTCCCCATACCCTTTACTTAACACCAGTCATTAACAAGCGTTAATAGACGCAATCTACGCTGACCTGCCAAAAACCTGTTGCCCTTGACTTACCAACCCCAACGTACTGAGCGTAGTCCAGCAAAGCCA
>DQVM01000142.1 GCA_015661775.1 Candidatus Caldarchaeum subterraneum
TATCCAAGTTCCAAAATATACTATTATAAGAAATGCTGGGGAGGCTGAAGGAGTAGGAGATGTTTTGGATTTCCCTGTAGTGGTTAAAGTGGTTTCGCCTCATGTTATTCATAAAACCGATGTGGGAGGGGTTGTAACCGGCGTGTCTAGTGTAGGTGAGGTTGTAAAGGCTGTTGAGGTTATTTCTAGAAACGTAGCCGCTAAAGTATCAGGTGTTGAGATTGATGGTTTTCTTGTTCAGGAGATGGTTAGGAGTAGGATAGAACTTAGCGTTGGGGCTGTTAGGGATGAGTACTTCGGCCCTGTGGTGGAGTTTGGGTTGGGAGGGTTATTTATCGAGGCTCTTCGGGATGTATCGTTTAGGCTGGCTCCCTTAACTCTTGAGGATGCTCTGGATATGATACGTGAGACGAAGGCGTATAACTTACTAACCAGCCGTAGACTGGGGATAGGCATTAAAGTAGATAAACTTGCTGAACTTATAGTGGGGGTTGGAGAGCTGATAGCTGGTGAGGAGTGGATTAAGGAGATAGACCTAAACCCTGTGATGCCTGTTGAAGATGGCTTTGTAGCCGTAGATGGCCGTGTTATAATACAGTAGTTAAAACATGATGTTTTATCCTTCTCGCTTTCTCAACTCGCTCCTCTTAACCTTACCCGTAACAGTCTTCGGAAGTTCATCTACATACTCAAAGATGCGGGGAACTTTGTATCTAGCCAACCTAGATTGCAGAAACCCTACTATCTCTCTTTCAACATTTTCTTTATCACACCCCTCCTTTAGCACCAAATACGCTTTCACTATCTGACCCCGTTTTTCATCCGCCACGCCTATAACAGCCGCATCAGATATGCATGGATGCTCAATAAGAACATCCTCTATCTCTGCAGGTGATATTCTATAGCCTGAGCTTTTTATTATGTCATCCACCCGTCCTACATACCATATGAACCCCTCCTCATCGAAATAACATACGTCTCCGGTTATATTCCATCCATCGTGAACCGCTTTTCTCTGTGTTTCAGAGTCTCTCCAGTAACGTGTTCCAGTAGGGCCTTTAACCAAGAGCAAACCTTCTTCAAAAGGTTTACAGTCTCTCCAGTCGTCTTTTACTATTCTGACGCTGTATCCATGAACAGGAAATCCAAGCGCTCCGGGTTTTTGTTTTTCAGGAGTTGTTGATACGAAGCCGTTGAACATCTCCGTGCTTCCTATGTGCTGTATATGGGTGCAGCCTATCTTTTCCATCCAGTTACTATATAACGTGGGTGGGCATACCTCCCCTGCGGATAACGTTAGCCTCAACGAGCTGAGGTCATACTCCTTTCTGGGCTCCGGTATTTTGGCTAGGATTATCTTCATAACAGTTGGGGTTACCAATAGAACAGTAGTTCTTTCATGTTCGATGGTTTCTAGCAGTATTTCGGGTTCGAATTTCTGCATCAACACGGTGGTTTCTCCAAGTATCAGGGGGTTGCCGAATAATCCTGTGTGGCCATATGCAAAGGCTATGCTGGGTACGCCTGTTATGATATCTTCTTTTCTGCAGTGTAGTGTTTTTTCAGCGTAGCAGTATGCGACAGCTAGGTATTCTTTATGGGAGTGTATGCATCCTTTAGGTTTTCCTGTAGTTCCGGAGGTGTATAGAAGAACTGCCACTTCTTCTGGAGATAACTTTACGTATTCACTTAATGCACTTGTTTGCGTCAGCTCCTTTAACGACCTAAAGCTTTCGGACTCTTCTGTTGTTACAATTTCATGCAGTTGAGTTTCGTTGATTATTGATTTTAGTTCTTTGGCTGAGTTTTCATCAGTTACTAAAAGCTTTGCATCCGAGTTTTTGGCTATATACTCTATTTCACGCTTGGCGAAGAGCGGGTGGCATGGTATTATTACCGCTCCTACTCTAAGTGCGGCTAGCAAAGTTAGGATGAGTTCATAGGAGTTGCTGAGCTTCGTCATTATCCTATCTCCCTTTTCTACACCTATTTCACACAGCCCCTTCGCCAGTTTATCCGTATCATTCAGTAACTCGCTGTATGTTTTACGTACCCCTCCTGAAACAACAGCTGTTTTATCACCAAGATTTGACTTTACATGCCTATCTAGCATCAACTCCGATATATTGCGTAGATCTCTGGACATTCTCTCAAGTTCTTCATCATAGGGCATCTCTGGGTACAGCTCTGGAGGTGGTCCATACCTTGATATTACCTCAGCCCTCATTTCCTAAGATATTTGCAAATATAGCTAATAAAACAATTTCTATACGTATGTAAACAATATAAATTACATTTTCCATGATTTCGGCATGGATTTGAAGGAAATCGCCAGGGAGTTCGCGAAGATTTCTACGCCGAATATATCAGACGCTTTAGATAGGCTACGTATTAAGGGTGGTCTGCTAGGCATCACGCCGGTTGTAGAAGGTGTTAAGATGGCAGGTACAGCTTTTACAGTTCGTTTCATACCGGCCAGCCAGACGGAGTATAAGCCTTGGAAGACGTATATTGACCAGGCTAAAGAGGGGGATGTTATCGTAATAGATAATGGAGGTAGGGATTACTGTACTGTCTGGGGTGGGTTGCTTACCGCTAGGGCAAGGGACCTAGGGATTGCGGGAACTGTTATAGACGGGGTTTGCAGGGATGTTGATGTAATACGTGAGCTTCGCTATCCTGTCTTCAGCAGGGGAAGGTTCATGATGACGGGGAAAGACAGGGTTCAACTAGCAGGTCTTAACGAGCCTATAAACGTAGCTGGGCTACTGGTCAAGCCCGGCGATATAATAGTAGGAGATGACAGCGGGGTTGTTGTAGTCCCTCAGGAGAAAGCGGAGGAGGTTCTGAAGATAGCCAAAGAGATACACGAAACCGAGGGCAAGATACTGGAGGAGGTTAAGAGGGGAATACCCTTAGCGGAGGCCCGAGCTAAGCATCGATATGGTGAATTGCAGAGACCCCGGGATTAAGACATAATCCACATCCCTAATCTCCAAACAACCACTGGATGGTCTCCATGGTTGAACCGAAATATGTAGGTCGGGGAATTAAGAGGGTAGAAGACCGCCGCCTACTTACTGGATGTGGAATGTTTAACGATGATCTGAAGCTTAGCAACCCTCTCTACGCTGCTCTTCTAAGAAGCCCATACGCCCACGCGTTGATAAAGAACATAGACGTATCTAGATTAAGGAAGAATCCACGGGTAAAAGCTATATTAACAGGCTGGGATGTTGTGCAACGTATTAAACCATGGCCTCACCTCATCAAGGCTCCACCCTACTATGGAATAGCGGTTGACAAGACCAGATACGTTGGAGAACCGGTAGTAGCTATAGCGGCTGAGAGTAGGTACGATGCAGAGGATGCGCTTGAGCAGATTGAAGTAGAATATGAACCGTTGAAACCAGTTACCTCTATAGAAGAAGCCCTTAACCCAAGCTCTCCTACTATACACGGGGGTTTTGAAGGGAACATAGCGTGGAGCAGGGAATATACCTACGGGGCTGTGGAACAAGCGTTTACGCGTGCTGATTTGGTTGTGAGGGAGAGGTTTTATTTCCATCGCTTTGCTTCAACACCTTTAGAACCTACATCCATAGCTGCTGAGTATAATAAAGCAACTGGCGAGTTGACGTTATATGACCAAAACCAGCAAGCGCCCATGTACCACGCTCGATATGCCCGTGTTTTAGGGATTCCAGCGAGTAAAATTAGGATAGTAACTAGAGATATAGGTGGTGGATTTGGTAATAAGATACCTGCTTACTCCTATACTGTTTTAATCGCTCTGCTCGCTATGGAGTCTGGTAGGGCTGTTAAGTGGATGGCTGATAGGCGTGAGGATTTGATGGCTTTGATGCACTCGCCCGATAGAGTAACTGAGGCTGAGATGGCCGTTACTAGAGAAGGTAAGGTTCTGGGTATGAGGCTAAGGCTATACGATAACTTCGGGGCTTACTTACGTCACCCAGAGCCTCAGAACGTAACCAGAGCTTTTCCATCCCTAACGGGCTGCTACGCAATAGAGGCCGTTGAGGTAGCCGCATATGGTGTTTTCACCAACACATGCCCGACGGGTCCTAACAGGGGGTATGGCCAGCAGCACGCCAGCTTCGTCCTTGAGAGGATGATGGATATAGTGGCTGGGAGGCTTGGCCTAGATAAGGCTGAGATAAGGTTCAGAAACTTCATAAAACCAGAACAAATGCCATA
>DQVM01000154.1 GCA_015661775.1 Candidatus Caldarchaeum subterraneum
ATCGTGAATCCGAAAAGGAATTGAAAGTCCTCCAAGATTACGGGATTGTCGCTGTCGTCTGCTTCGTCGTGAATCCGAAAAGGAATTGAAAGTTTAAGTTGTGAGGGGGGCTTGGTATGGCCTAATTGCCGTGAATATGTAAAGGGGGGGTTGTGGGGTTTGGTGCTTTGTAGCTTCTGTGCGGATATCTATAATACCCTGCGAGGCGGGGTATTATAGGGTTATGACGGCGGTAGGGAGAGCGGAGCAGCAGGAGCTCCCTTGGGTTGAGAAATACAGGCCCAAAACGCTGGATGAGATGGTTAATCAGGATGAGGTGGTGGTGACGCTTAAGAACATACTGAAGACGAGGCAGGTTCCGCACATGCTCTTCGCAGGCCCTCCCGGAACGGGTAAGACCGCCTCGGCCCATGCCTTCGCCAGGGAGCTGTATGGGGAGGGTTATCTAGAGGAGGGCCTGTTCGTGGAGGTTAACGCCAGCGATGAGCGTGGAATTCAGACTATAAGGGAGAAGGTGAAGAACCTAGCCAGGTCAATCCCCTTCGGGCCTATAGGGTTTAGGATTATACTGCTGGACGAAAGCGACCAGCTTACCGACGACGCCCAACACGCCTTCCGGAGAATCATGGAGCAGTTCTCAACCACGTGCAGGTTCATCCTAGCAGCCAACTACGCCAACAGAATAATAGAACCCATCCAATCAAGATGCGCAGTCCTTAGGTTCAGGCCCATAGCAAGGGAGCTTGTAATAAACCACCTAAGGAAGATAGCAGGCAACGAGGATGTAGAGGTGGATGAAAAAGCCCTAGAAGCAATATACGACTTCTCAGAGGGGGATATGCGTAAGGCGATAAACATACTCCAAGCCTCAGCATCAATCTCACGCAAGGTGGATGAGAAGACGGTTTACCAAGTTCTAGGATACGTCAGCAAGGGTGAGATACGCAGGCTCCTTGAAATGGGCCTAGCAGGTAAGGTTAAGGAGGCACGGGACCTGCTGAGGGAGATGCTATACGTACAGGGAATCTCCAGCAGCGACATACTCACAGGACTATACCGGGAGATACCCGACCTAAATATAACCGAGCAGGCTAAGGTTGAGCTGATAGACGAGCTGGGGGAGCTGGACTTCAGAATAGCAGAAGGAGGAACACCGGAGATACAGCTACTCTCATTCCTGGCTAAAATAGCCAAGAAGGCGAGAAGCTGATGCAAAACATACCATGGACAGAGAAGTACAGGCCCAAGAGAGTATCTGAGGTTGCTGGGAACAAAGAAGCCGTAGAGAATTTTCTTAAGTGGTTAAGGTCATGGGAGGCTGGTAAACCGGGTAAGAAGGCAGCCCTCCTACACGGCCCGGCGGGGGTTGGGAAGACCTCTCTAGTCCTAGCATACGCCAACGAGAATAACATGGACGTGGTGGAGGTTAACGCCAGCGATTTCAGAACAGCCGAGAGGATAAAGCAGATAGTAGGCATGTCTTCACAGCAGAGAACAATACTAGGTAAGAAGCGTATAATCTTGGTTGACGAGGTTGACGGAATAGCTGCGAGAGAGGATGTAGGAGGACTCCCGGCGCTTAGCAGAATAATAGACGAAACCAAGGTTCCTATAGTTATGGTGGCCAACGACCCATGGGACCAGAGGCTGGCAACCCTCAGGGAGAAGAGCATCTTGATAGAGTTTAAACGCCTCCCCAGAACAACTGTTCAAGCCCAGCTTAAGAGGATATGCGAGGCTGAGAAGATAGAATGCCCAGACGACGCTCTGAAGAGCATAGCCGAGAGGAGCAGCGGAGACCTACGATCAGCCATAAACGACCTCCAAGCCCTAGCGGCTGCAGGTAAGATAAGCAGAGAAGCGCTAAACGCCCTAGGGTATAGGACCAGGGATAAGGAGATATTCGCAGCCCTAGCCATGGCCTTCAACGCCAAAACAGTTAGAGAAGGGAGGCTGGCTTTGGAGGGGCTCGACCTAGACCCGCCCAGCTTCTTCCAGTGGATATTCGACAACGCTCCTGAGCAGATACCTGACGTAAGGGTTCTGTCTGATGCTCTTGAGAAGCTGGCTAGGGCAGATATTCATATTCAGCGGGTTAACAACCTCCAGCGCTGGAGTTTGATGAAGTACGCTATACCGCTTATGACCACCGGGGTTGCAGTTGAGAAGAGGAAACTCCAGCCCAGGTTTGTTAAGTTTAGCTTCCCATCCAAGATTAGGTTCATGACAAAGACACGCGCAGAGAGGGAGGTGAGGGAGGGTATAGCGGGGAAGATAGCTAAGCTCTGCCACCTCTCAACCAGAAAGGCTATGAGGCACATGCTCCCCTACTTGAAATGCATCGTCCAGAAGAACCCTGAGGAAGGGAGGAGACTGGCTAAGGCACTAGGGTTAAGCAGCGAGGAGTTGAGTTATCTGCAGAGGGCTGGAAGTTAAAGGGCTTTCCGCAGCTCCTCCTCCAGCAGCGCAGCAGGTATATCCGGTATAGACACGATTGACCTCCTACCCCTAATCCCCTCACTCCTAACCTTAATCCTGATAAACCCCAGGTCCTGCAGCTTATGCATAATCTCCCAGAACCTAGTATATCCCTTCGGAGGTAGGTTCAGCTCCTCGCAGATTAGCTTATAATCCGTATATAGCTCAGAGGATGTGGCGTATGCTCTATCATCTTTGAGGAGGTGGGCGCATGAGAGGAGGACCAGCTTCTCGTCTCTGGAGAGGTACTCTAGGTTCTCCCGCCTTATCGTGGGGAAGATACTGGCTATGGCTTTCCTAACGTGCTCGGGTGTAACATGCTCCGCCTCCTCAGCCTCTGCGAACTTCCCAGCCCTCCAGAGAAGGTCTATCGCATACCTTGCATCACCCCTCTCGGATGAGACGTCAGCTATAAGCTCCATGGCCTCATCCATAACCACGCCCTCGTGGAAGGCAGCCTCCCCCCTGTAAAGCAGGATATCCAGCAACTGCTTATAGTTGTATTCCTTTAGGTGTATGACAGAGCCGAGTAGCGTGCTCTTGGTAGGTATGTCCAGCTTATCCAGAACCTCGGGTTCTCGGAGTATTGTAACCAGCGAAAACCCTCCGGGGATGTTTATCTCCTCAGCCATCCTTGAGAGGATGTAGAACGCCTCGCCCCCCTCCTCGGAGTGTAGAACCTCAGCCTCGTCAAGGCCGATTATAACCCTAGTCCCTGTCTTGTTAAGGTGCTTGACTATAACCTGGGTTATCTCCTCATCGGAGTAACCCCTGCGGGGAAGCTCTATACCCAGCTCAGACGCAACCCTGTAGAGAACCAGGTAAAGCGTCCTGTCTATCCTGCAGTTGACGTGAATATACTTGGTCTTAACGCCTCTCCTTAACGCCTCCTCCTCAACCAGCCTGCCGCAGAGCTTAGCCAACGAAGTCTTACCCGTCCCAACAGAGCCTACTATAACACACCTAACCGTGTAAGCCGCCCCAGGCTCGTGGGAGGCTTTGAAGAAAGAGAGGAGGAGCTGCATCTCCTTCTCCCTGTGGAGAAGCCTAGACGGGACATACTCAGGGGACAGCTTAGACTCATCCCTAAACAGCCTCATCGCATCTAAGTTAATAACGTAATAGGGGGAATTAAACTTGAGAGCTGGCCGAAAGTAAACAGCTGGTCAACCTATAATAGATGATGGTGTGGAAAGGTGGAGGAAGGGGAATGGCTGGCGTAAACAAGGTCGCTGAGGGGGTTTACCGGATAAGGATTAAAGGCCCTATAGGGGATGTAGGGCATGTCAACCTATACTTGATAGAGGGAGGTGATGAAGCTACGTTGGTTGACGCAGGCTTCTTCTCGTCGGCTGATGAGATACTAGACGCTGTGGAGACCGTCCTAGGGCCTGGCTTTAGGATAAACAGGATAATAATAACCCATCTGCACTACGACCACTATGGAAGCGCAAGCCAGCTGGCGGCTAGGCTCTCAACCGAGGTGCTGCTCCACGAAAGAGAGAAGATAATCGCCAAGATAATAGAGGATATACGCCTGGACAAGGAGAGGACATTAGTGAAGCTCCTCCAGCTCCCTGAACGGGTGGCTGAGAAGGTCTATAAGGTTATACAGCGTGAGGTGGAGATATATCCTAAGCACGTTAAGGAGATAGAAGGCGACACCGTTATAAGATCTAAGTCAGGTCGGTGGAGGCCAATCCACACCCCTGGGCATACGCCGGGGCATTTATGCCTCTTCAACGAGGAGGCCGGGGTTCTAATCTCCGGAGACCATCTCCTACCCAGCGAAACCTCCAACATAGCATACTACCCAATCAAGGACTATAACCCCCTACTGGAGTTTCTCCAATCCCTCAAGCTGGTTGAGAAGCTCAACCCTAAGCTACTGCTCCCAAGCCACGGCGATGCCTTCACAGACGCAAGTAGAAGGGTCAGCTTCCTCTTCCAGCATCACGAAAAACGGCTTCAAGAGGTTATGCAGGGGATAATGGAGGAGAAGAGCATAACAGGAGCTGCGAGGCACGTAAAATGGTCAAGAGGAGACTTTGAAAACCTAAGCGACTTTGACAAGTGGCTGGCTGTGTTGGAGACGCTCTCCCACGCCGAGTTCCTAGCCTACTGCGGCGTAGCTGAGAGGAGAATAGATAAAACACTCACATACAGCATAGTGGACAGCTCCTTCGAGAAGGTCCTTGAGAAACTCCACGCTATAAGGTAGAGAGAAACCTACCCCTTGTCGTAGATGGTCTTATACTCGTTCTTCTTCGGAATCACGCAGATGAACTCCACATCCTCATCCCCGTCATTCACATACCAGTGGAAAGTCCCAGCGGGTATGTATACGGCGTCTCCAGCCTTTATGCTATGCACCTCATCCCCTATGCCGATTTTCATCCTACCCTTTAGAACGTACTGCTCATGGTCTATCTCTGGGTGCATGTGCTTCGGTATCCTTCCGCCGGGTTTTATTCTGAATATTCGCATCTCGAAGTTCTCTGCCCCGTCTTCCCTGTTTATGAGCCATTTCATCTCAACGCCTTCTCCCTGCTCGACCTTTGAGAAAACCTGCTTCTCAGCAGGCTTGACAAATCTAACGTCCATGCTCAACGCCCCTTGAAGACGGGTTTCCGCTTCTCAACAAACGCAGTAACCCCCTCTAGGTGGTCATCTGTGTTCCCCACCAAGTGCTGCATGTCAGCCTCCAGCTCAAGGGATTTGGCCAAATCTAGGTTAAGGCTCTCGTTTATCACCCTCTTAGTGTACATAAACCCAAGTGGTGGGAGTTCAGCAAACCTTCTCGCAACAACCTCCACCCTAGTCCTGAACTCTAGGCTGGGTACAACCTCGTTAACTATCCCCAGCTCCTTAGCCTTATGGGCTGATATCCTATCGCTCAGCAGCATAAGTTCTAAAGCCCGTGACAAGCCAACTATCCTGGGGAGGTAGAAGCACATCCCAGTATCGGGTATAAGCCCTATCTTTATGAAGGCTGTTATGAAGCTGGCGTCCTCAGAAGCTATCTTATAGTCGCAGGCGAGGGCGATGCTCATCCCGGCCCCCGCGGCTACGCCGTTTACAGCAGCTATAACAGGCTTCCTGCAGTCCCTTATCGCCATCAAGATAGGATGATACTCCTCCACTAGAATTTTCCTGAAGTTGGGCCTAGCGCCGACCTTGTAATACCGCATCAAGTCATGCAGGTTCTCCCCCGAGGCGAAGGCTGGGCCTGTTCCGGTAATGACTATAGCCTTAACACTCTCGTCTGAATCCGACTCCCTCAAAACCCTCAACAGCTCACTACGCATCTCCGAGTCCAAAGCATTATACACATTAGGTATGTTACGTTTAACAGGCCTAATGTGTA
>DQVM01000158.1 GCA_015661775.1 Candidatus Caldarchaeum subterraneum
GAGATTCGAATCTAAGGGGGAGGTGGTTATAATAGGGCATGAACATCCTGCTGTAGTCCTTTACGATGAGATTGGCGCTAGGGAGAAGATACCATGCCTACTCCACGGCCATACGCTGGATGGAAGAAAGATAATCGTCCTCCCACCTATGTCAATCTTCGCACAAGGAAACGAGGTTAACATAATACCTAAGAACGAGCTACTCTCACCCATTTTACGAGAATACGTTGATATTGACGAGCTTGAGGTTATAGCTGTAAGCCAAGAAGCCGGGTGCATTAAATTCCCTAAACTTAAGATTCTCAGGACAGCTGCTGCAAGATGAGAAAGAAGTATATACCAGAGGAGAAGCTAACCTCTGTAGGGAATAATGGCAACGTGCAGTTTATGCGGCTTCACTTCACCTTTACTTCCCAAGGCTGTAGGCGTGTGTAGACGCTGCTTATTAGAGAGGATGGAGGAAGCCGTTGAGGCTGCGTTAAAACACCACGCCGAAGCCCGTGTTAAGTTCAACCTACCGCCTTTCCCTCCCAAAACCAGAGGAGGAGTTAGATGCACCCTATGCGCCGCTGAGTGTATAATGCAGGATGGTGAGGTAGGTTACTGCGGGATAAGAAAAGCCGAGAACTCCAGGATAAAAAGCCTCTCAACACCCGATAAAGCACTACTCCACTACTACCTAGACCCCCACGTAACCAACTGCTGCAACGCCTACTTCTGCCCAGCCGGAACAGGATGCGGCTACCCCAAGTACGCTGTAAAACCAGGCCCAGAGACTGGATACTACAACCTAGCCCTCTTCTTCTACGGCTGCAGCTTCAACTGCCTCTTCTGCCAAAACTGGAATCATAAGATCCTGAATCAAGCAAAGCTAACTAGCGCAGATGAGATAGTCAACCTCACTCTAGGGAATAGGCGGATTACCTGCTGGTGCTGGTTCGGAGGCTCCGCAGAGCCTCAGCTTCCCTTTGCACTTAATGCATCTCGTCTAGTTTTAGAGAGGAAGCCGGAAGGGAGGCTTGTTAGAATTTGCTGGGAGTGGAATGGAGATGGGCACAGCGCCTTAGTCAGGAGGGCCGCTGAGCTTTCATACGAAAGCGGAGGTAATGTGAAGTTTGACCTGAAGGCGTGGAACAAACCCATACACATAGCGTTGACGGGGATGGATAACGAGAGGGTCTTAAGGAACTTTGAGCTGGTTTACAGGGGGTTTTACGAAAGACGTAGGGGCGTTCCAGTTCTGGGAGCTACAACCCTGCTAGTCCCACATTACGTTGATGAAGAGGAAGTAGGGGAGATAGCTAGGTTTGTGGCAAGCCTAGATGATGAAATCCCCTACAACCTGCTGGTCTTCCATCCTGATTTCATGATGGACGACATACCTGCTACGCCTGAGAAACAGGTGTGGAGCTGCTACAAAGCTGCGAAGAAATACTTGAAGAACGTAAACGTAAGTAACCTACATCTACTTGGGTGGCGTAGCACAACGTTAACATGGGGACTGGCTGGGAAAGTAGTCTCATAACCCGGGTCTAAAAATCTGATGCTAGTGTTTTCCCAATCCTATTATCTCCTGTTTAAGCTCTCCACTCTCGGCTATTATCCTACCACGTGATATCACGTAGCGTGGAGGGTTGTGATTCTTAACAGACTCCCTTACCGTAGGAGCGTCTAGAACTATTAAATTCGCTTCTCCTCCAACAGCTATTCCGTATCCATTTAGCTTCATAATATGGGCTGCGTTGAATGTGGCCATGTTAAATAAATGCTCCAGCGACTGGGAGTCAGTCATTCTAAATAGATGGGCTGCTAGGAATATTATCTCAAGCATGCTGCCCCTTCCAAACGGGTAGTAGGCATCCTCTATGTCGTCTTGTCCAAGAGCCACGTTAACGCCCAGAGAGGTTAAATTCCTCACAGGAGCGTATAGCGAGCCTGTATGGGGTGAAATAACTAAACCAACCCCGTTGGTTTTCATCAACCCAGCTAACCTAACTAGCCTCTGCATGGGGTATAGAGCTAAAGCCCTTGCGTGGCATGCGGAGACACGGCCTGCCCAGTCTCTCCTCCGGGTCTCCAGCGTAAGCATCTCGGTCGTTCTTAATGTAGGGTCTCCTGTATCGTCTGTGAGCATGGTCACGTCTTTATCAAACGTGGTGGCTATGTCAAATACCGTGTCTATATGCCTCTTCATATCCTCCTCCGCATACTCTATCCACGGAATCCCTCCCATAACATCGCATCCCATCTCAGCAGCCCTCCACAGAAGTTCTTCCGCATCAGGCTCTCTCACAACCCCCTCCTGAGGAAATGCCACAACCTGAAGCTCAACAACCTCCCCTACGTCAGCTCGTAGTTTCAAAAGAGCCTCTACTGCGGTGAGGCCTGCTAGGGAGTCAACATCAGCAAAGCCCCTCACAGCTAAACAACCGTGTATAACCACCTCCGAAACCGCTCTCTTAGCGTTTTCATAAACCCAGCTAACGCTGTATCTCTTCTTAACCTCTCTAGCCAGCTCTATCGCCCTACTGGAGCCGGTCATAGAATCGGATTGATAGTGCAGTAGAGCATCCTCGCCTACGGCGGAGAGGGTGTAGGCTTTACAGAGGTGTAGATGCGGAATTACAAACGGCTCAGAAACAATACACCCTTGGGCATCTATCTCCCGCTCAGCGTAAACGTTCAAATCACCTATGGCTGATATCCTGCCTGAATCAACAGCTATATCAACTAAACCGGCCCGGTCTCTGAGTCTAGCGTTTCTAATAAGAAGCTCATACCCCGTCATGAATCAGCTGATTAACAATTAACGGAGAAGAGGCTTAAAACGGTTTTCAAACCTTTCATGGAGGTCTTAGGCTGGGGTATTGAATTAAGGTATATATCGCTTCCGGTAGAAGAGTTTATTCTGTTCATGCAGAAGGTAAGTATTGGAGAGAAGTTTATTGGTAAGTCTATGAAGAGGAACGAGGATACCAAGCTTGTTGCTGGAAGGGGGTTCTACGTGGGTGATGTCTCCCTTCCGGGCATGCTTTATGGAGCTGTCTTCAGAAGCCCTCTGCCTCATATCCGTGTAAAGTCAATAGACACCAGCAGGGCGGAGAGGTTACCCGGCGTTGTAGCTGTTTATACTTCCTCCTCCTTGGGTAAACTAGCCGGCCCGCTTCCCCCCAGCGTATCTCCCCTACCTACATATCCAGTGAAGCCCAAGACCCATTATGCCCTCGTGGTTGATAAAGCTAGATACGTAGGCGAGCCTATAGCGTTCATCGTCGCCGAATCCCCCTACATAGCTAGAGACGCGCTAGAGTATATTGAGGTAGAGTATGAAACGCTTGAGCCGGTTGTTGATGTTGAGGAAGCAACAAAACCTGAAGCCGCTCTTGTTCACGAGGATATGCCGAACAACATAGCCGCTGAGCATGTATCTGAGGTAGGCGATTACGAATCAGCATTATCAGAGGCCTCTTTGGTTGTGCGGGAGAAGTTTATCTACAACAGGGGAGGGGGGCAGAGCATAGAGACTAGAGGCGTTGTAGCTAGCTTCGACACACGTACAGAGACGTTAACGGTGTGGGATTCGACGCAAGCACCTATACCTATAAGAAACGGGTTGGCGAGCCTGTTTAACCTGCCTGAATCAAACGTCAGGGTTATAGCCCCTGATGTAGGAGGGGGATTCGGCCCTAAGATAATGCTCTTCTACCCCGAGGAGATCCTCATCCCCTTCGCAGCCATCCAGCTAAAACGCCCTGTCAAATGGATAGAGGACAGGAGGGAATACAGCATAGCCGCCAACCAGGAGAGAATCCAAGTCCACTACGCAGAGGCGGCGTTTGACCCTGAAGGCAGGATACTAGGCCTAAAGGATGACTTCCTAGTCGATACAGGGGCATACACCCCCTACGGCGTCATGATACCCATTATAACCATGTGCACGATGCCAGGGCCCTATAGGATTAGGAACATGTGGTTCAGGTTCAGGTCGGTCTTCACAACCAAGAACATAGTAACGCCGGTTAGGGGGGCTGGGAGGCCTCAGGCGGTTTTTGTGATGGAGAGGCTCATGGACATAGCTGCTGGGAAACTCGGCATGGGGAGGGCTGCGATAAGAAGGATTAACCTTATAAAACCGGAGGAGATGCCTTGGGATACCGGTTTAATCTACCAAGATGGGGCTCCCAACGAGTATGACAGCGGCAACTACCCTGCCCTACTTGAGAGGCTGCTTGAGATATCCGGGTTCAGCGACCAGCGGAAACCGGAGAAGAGGAACGGAGAGAGAATAGGCCTGGGAATAGCGCTATACGTAGAGGGCTCGGGTGTAGGGCCGTATGAGATGGCTAAGGTGAAGATAGACTTCGGAGGAAGGGTATCTGTAATAACAGGCGTAGGCTCTCAGGGCCAGGGCCATTTCACAGTACTGGCGCAGGTGGCCGCAGAGGTTCTAGGCGTAGACCCTGAATCAATCTCTGTAACTGTGGGAGATACAGCCAAGATGGAGTGGGGCGTAGGGACGTTCGCCAGCAGGTCAGCTGCGGTAGCAGCACCAGCAGTCTACAACGCCGCCGTGAAGGTTAGGGAGAAGGCCATCAAACTAGCATCTAAGCTCCTTGAAATAAACCCTGAAGACCTTGAGATGTCAGGCGGTAGGGTTTACGTGAAAGACAGGCCAGATATAGGGTTCAACCTAGCTGAACTGGCTCAGAAATCAGCTCCGCTGAGGGGGACTATAGAGGAGGACCCAGGGCTGGAGGCTACAGCCTTCTTCAGCCCCAAGGGCTCTGTCTTCAGCTCAGGAGCATGCGTAGCTGAGGTTTCGGTGGATGGGGAGACAGGTAAGGTAACGCTACGTAGGCTATGGCTGGTCCATGACTGCGGCAGGATAATAAACCCGCTGATAGTAGAGGGTCAGATACACGGAGGCGTAGCGATGGGCCTAGGCTCAACGCTACTAGAAGAGATAATATACGACGAAACAGGCCAGCCCCTAGCTACCACGTTCATGGACTACCTAATCCCATCAGCCACCGACATGCCCAGCGAAACAAAGATAGACCATATGGAAACACCAACACCCAAGAACCCGCTAGGAGCTAAAGGCGTAGGCGAGGCGGGGGTTATACCTATAGCGGCAGCAGTAGCATCAGCGGTAGACGATGCCCTATCAGACCTTGGAATATTCATAAGGGAAATCCCGGTAAAACCCGATAAACTATGGATGCAAATAAAACAACAAACCTAACCAGACTCAACTAGACTGGGGTTGATTCTGGATATCACCTCCACTAGCGTATGGTCTCTTTCCCTCTCTTCAACCAGCATGGCAGCGGCTATCACCACACCTAGTGAGGTGTCGATACCTGAGGTATGGCCCAGCCCAACCATATATAACAAAGCATCGAATAAACTCCCCTCCCCCGCTAAGCTCCTCAATAACCGTGAAAGCCCCTCCCCGTAGAATCCCCTATGAAAATAGTAGAGCAGCATACCACTAGCCCAGCTGGTTCTTCCAAGTATCTCCTCAACAGGTAAAGTAACCGAAAACCTGCTGTACGTGTTTAACGTAGCTAGAAAACCAGACAAGAAGTCGTCCCCAGAAGGAGTGAACCCTTCTCCCAGACCCAGCAAAGAAAAATAACACCTAAAATCAACTATTGCAGAACATCGCGAATCCACATAAGGAATAACAACCCCCTTGATAAACTCCGCCAACTGGGGAGCCTCCGCCAAGACGAGCCTCCTCCCAGCCTCGACTTGGTAAAAACACGAAAGTAAGAAGGCCGACTTAACAAGATCCTTAGACATTACTGAAATTCTACAATTACCGGGAAGGCGTGTATAATAGGATTCTGCAGCTGTTAAGCTAACAGACAGCTCCCCCACCTGTAAAGTTTCTCCCTCCAGAATGGCGGGTGTATCGTATTTAATCAGCCCATGCAGAGGCTCTGTTTGTAGAGGCTCTAGGTTGATTGTTAATGGACTTCTTTCACGGCTACGTGTTAATATCACAGGCCTTCCATCCACATCTATGTAAGCCGTGTTGCTTAGCAGCAGCCTAACCCTGCCTGTTTTCTTTCTTCTAAGAAGACGCTCAGCTAAAACCCCTACCGTCTCCGCTTTTACTCTATACTCCATACTTATCCACAAAAGCCCTGAAGGCTTTCTTGAAGATTTCGATGGGGAATTGGACGATTCCAGCTCCTATCTGCCCCACCCCAGCCTCTCTATGAGCTATCCCCGTATTGATTATAGGCGCTATACCCGTCTTCAGCACCTTCCTTACATCTATACCAGTCGGCGTTCCTTGGAAGTTCAGGTACGGTATCTGGAAGTACCTATGCTTGGTGTAGGTTATCTCGTACATTTTCTGGGTTGTTTCTACAGCTAGCTTCACGCTTCCTCCCACCCAAGAGACTATAGCAGGGGCTGTTGCCATGGCGAACCCCCCGTAGCCCGCTGTCTCTGTTATCGCGCTGTCTCCAAGGTCTCCGCTTGCGTCTTTCTCCCCGTAGCCGGGGAAGTAAACACCCCTCGGAACCGGTGCGGGGGCTGAGAACCATCTGCCGCCTAGCGAGCTTACCCATATACCGCTCTCAGCTCCGTTCCGTGCCATAACTGTTACTAGGGTGGAGTACTCTATGTTATGGGCCGCCAGCGTCATAACCTTACCAGCAGCCATAACCAAGTTAAGCGAGGTAAACGGGTTGGCTGACATGAAGCTAAACGCCTCACGGGCCTCTTTCTTACCCACGTCAGACTCTAGAAGGTAGGGTGTAATCTCTTTGAGGAGAAGATTTGTTGCAGCTACGCATCTGTTGTGGCAGTCATCACCCATTTGAAGGGCTTGGGATATTATAGCCTTGAGCTGCAGCCCCTCTTTTTTCTCACCCCTGAGCTGATCGATAACCTGCTTAAGGGCAGGGTATAGGGTCTCTGACATCCACCTAAGCCTCTCAAGAACCTCCCCGCTGTAAGCACCGTATCTCAGAACCTTACCTATCCCCTCGTTAAGGTTGCTGTACGCCCTGTTGCCCCACCTCTTGTCATAAACCTCATATACCGGCATGGAGGGTGAGATAACCCCCGCCATAGGGCCTACTGCGTTGCGGCTGTGCGTAGGCTCGATCTTAACCTCACCGGAAGATAGTAGTTTTTCAGCCTCTTCAGATGTTGAGGCCCATCCCTCGTAGATTACCGCACCTATCAACGCCCCCTTCACAGGCCCAGATGCTCTATCCCATGCAACTGGAGGGCCTGCATGTAGTAGCGTGTAGTCCTCTAAACCCAGCTTATCCCTAGCTAAGCCTATATCAACCCATACCGGCTCAGCCTCCATCATACGCTCAACAGCCAGCCTATTAGCCTTCTCCACCTCATCCTTGATACCCTCTCCAGAACCACTACCCAAGCCTAAACCCACCAAACCAACAGCGTTACTTCGCTTCCCTTAAACCTTCATAAGGTATAACCTCTGCTATTCCCAGCTTCATGTTAAAAGCGGAAGAGAAAGAATAAAAACAAAACCTCCTAAATATTTTCTTTCTTTAGCTTACAGTTTATAGATGATATTAATAAAAGATAATAAGAAGCGGGGCTTTTCTCCTTTTAACCGGCATTCATTAATACCTTTCTTTGCGAGTTGTCTTAATCCCTGTTGTGGTGGGTGGTTTTTTCACTGTTCTTGCGAGGGCTGTGAA
>DQVM01000072.1 GCA_015661775.1 Candidatus Caldarchaeum subterraneum
TATGCAAATCTCCCGTATACCTGCTAGTCGTTTCTTCAGCTTCTCAGGGTCTATGACGGTTAAATCCAGCCATAGGTGCTGTTCCCCATCATCACCCTCGACGCCGCGGCCCTCAAGTATCTCGGTTATCATGGCCCTTGATACTATATCCCTAGGGGCCATCTCCAGTTTCTGGGGAGCGTATCGCTTCATGAAGCGTTCTTCTTTTGAGTTTAGTAGTATACCCCCCTCTCCCCTTGCCGCCTCCGTTATCAATATCCCCGACGGTACTAGTCCAGTTGGGTGGAATTGGACGAACTCCATATCCTTGAGAGGCGCTCCTGCTTTATAGGCTATGTAAAGACCGTCCGGCGTTGAGGAGTGGCCGAAGGTGGCGAAGGAGTAAAGCCGTCCAGCCCCTCCTGTAGCTATTATACAGCTCTTTCCCAGCATGACTTTGAACTCGCCGTTCTCCAGGTCGATGGCCGTAATTCCTCTGAACGTGTTGTTATCTGTTATTATAGAGGTGGCGAAGTGCTCTTCGTAGAAAGTTATGTTACTCCACTTAAGGCATGTGTCGTAGAGCGTGGTCATCTCGTAGAATCCAACCTTATCTTCAGCGAAGCATGTACGCGGAAAGCTCATACCCCCAAACCATCGTTGAGCTATACGCCCATCCTCCCTCCTTGCCCATGGCATACCCCAGTGCTCCAGCAACAGTATCTCCTCAGGCGCCATCTTAACGAACATCTCAACTGCATTCTGGTCAGCTAGGAAGTCGCTTCCTTTTATCGTATCGTAGATATGCGATTCGAAAGAGTCTCCTTCATCAGGGTATAGAACCGCCGCTGTCCCCCCTTCGGCTGAGACAGAATGGGAGCGCATAACTTGGGTCTTAGTAACCACCGCCACCGAGGCTTTTCCCTTGCTTATCCTACTAGCCTCTATAGCGGCCCGCAACCCAGCTAGGCCGGAGCCTATGATTATAACATCATGCTTCAGAACTTCACCCAACTTCTGCACCAAAGTAGAGATTAGGTAAGTCCAAAATAAGAATATATACTATCATGCATTTAGCTTTAAAACTCTCCTTGTAAGCCTACAGAAGCTACATACCCGCGATACTGTGGGCATGCCGCATACCTCGCACTCCACCAGCTCTGGGGGTTTAACGATTTTATCTAACTTGGGAAGTATCCGTTTTACATGCGACTTGAATAGGATATGACGGTAGTTGGGGATTTTCTGCTCTATCTCCCTAATCAACTCCTTTCTACCTACCATACGGGAGCCTCTGACGAGAGGGCACCAAGACGCATGATAAGGAGTGTCGGTGGCGTCTACGTAGTAGAGGTCCTCTTCATCCGTCAGCTCTATCAACGGTTTAATCCTGTTAGCCAGCTTTCGATGCGTACTTAGTGATACCGGCCTTATCCTAACTGCCTCCTCTAGTTTTCCATTAAGGTAAAGCTCGAAAAGAACCTCTACTGTATCGTCCAAATTATGCCCAGTTGCTACAGTAGATAACCCGTTCTCAACCGCTATTCTGTTGAGCAGATAACGCTTTACAGTACCGCAGACGCCGCACATTCTCCTACCTATTCTGGAGTTCTTAAAATCAGGAATTACAAACCCCCCACTTTCCTTGAGGTTATACGTTATCAAATCTACTCCCAGCTCTCCGCACAGCCTCCTGACCGCCTTCTCACTCTCGCTGGAGTAGCCGGATATTCCTAAGTTGATGTATATTCCCTTCATGTCTAAATTGGGGAAAACGTTATAGAGGGCTCTCAGGAGGGCTTGGCTATCCTTCCCCCCAGATAACGCAACACCAACTTTACTAGCCACATTATACATATTATACTTGATAAACGTATTCTTCACTTTCTTCTCAAAATAGGAGATGTAACAATCTTTGCAAAGAGCTCTTTTCATATGTGAGACGAAGTACCTAGGGTTTTCCCGGCCGCATCTGCTACATTTAAAAAGCTTCATGCCTAATTTAATGTAGGTAGGTTGGTTTTCTATTATACGTTTTGTTGTATTGCTTTTAGTATTCTCTCAGGTTTTAGTGGAGTTTCATTTATGTGAACTCCTATTGCATGAGCTAAGGCGTTTGTTATCGACGCCATAGGGAGTACTACCGGAATCTCGCCCATGGCCTTAGCTCCGAATACCCCTATCCTCCCCGGGGATTCCACTGCTATGGATTGTATGTTAAGGGGTGTTTCGGCTGTTGTGGGTATTAGGTAGGTGTGTAGGTTCGGCGTTACTACTATGCCGTTTTCATGTATAAGCTCCTCGGTTAAGGCGTGTCCCAACCCCATTATAGAGCCTCCTTCTATAACAGCAAGAAGGCCTAATGGGTTAATCACCTTCCCAGCGTCATAAACAGCTGTCATCTTAAGCACCTTAACCATACCCGTTAAGATATCCACCTCAACCTCGCTTACCAACGCCCCGAAGGTATATTGGTTATACGGTTCTCCCTGACCTGTTTCAGGGTCCCACTTCGTAGCTGGGGCTATGTAGTATCCTTCCACCTCTAGTCCAACCCCCGCCTCATAGCACTTTTCAACAACATGCTTGAAATCTAAACCCCTTTCCGGAGAATCTCTTATGTATATTCTGTTATCTTTAAACTCTAGGTCTTCAGGTTTAGCTTCTAGTACCTGAGCAGCTACCTCCGCCAGCCTGCTCCTAAGCTGTTTAGCTGCATCTAAGGCCGCCTGCCCCCCTATGACTGTTGTCCGCGAGGCTACAGTAGGCCCTGCGCTGGTTACAGCGCTTGTATCAGGCCTCTCGACACGTATATTCTTAAGACTTATCCCCAGAGTTTCTGCAGTAACAATAGCTAGGGATGTTATGGCTCCTGTTCCATATTCAGTTAACCCGGTCTGGATTATAACTGTTCCATCTCTCTCTATTCTAGTATGTACATTAGCGAAGTCTTCTCCTTCAGGGCCTAACGTGTTACCGTGGTAGAGAAGCGCTATCCCTATGCCACGTTTAACGTACATACTTCTTTTGTTGAATTCCTCGTACTCCCGTCTACGTTGGTGCCACGCTGACTCCTCTACAGCCTTCCTGAAGCATACCTCCAGACCTGAATCGTCTATTTTCTGCGAAGTAGCAGTAAGCGACCCCGGTATGAGAATGTTCTTAGCTCTCAGCTCAACCGGGTCCATTCTCAGTTTTTTAGCAAGTATATCCATCTGCACCTCTGCGGCAAAATGGGCTTGGGGGGCTCCAAAGCCTCTAGTGGAGCCTGCCATGGTGTTGTTGGTTAAAACACAGTATCCGTCAGCCCATACGTTGGGAACTTCATAGGGCCCTGTGCAGTGGAAGGTTGCCCTAGCTATTACGAGATGCCCTTTAGATATATACGCTCCAGTATCTTCGTATAAGGTTGACTTCCAAGCCACAAGCTTTCCATCCTCAGTAGCTGCTGTCTTGTTCTCTATTATAAACGCATGACGTTTACACTGCACAGTTACTGATTCTTCCCGGGTAAATACGGAGAGAACAGGTTTCCTGGTCTTTAGCGCAGCCAAGCATGCGTAGGCGGCTACGTCTATTGGAGTTTCATCAGATTTAGGTCCGAAGCCTCCTCCTGTCGCTGCTTGTATTACCCTAATCTTCTCTGCAGGTAATCCCAGAATCTTAACCACCTTATTATATACGTCAAACGGGTTTTGCATGGAGCTTATGCAGGTTATTCGGCCGTTTTCCTCCGGGATGGCGTAAGCTACTTCAGTCTCGAGAGGCATACCATCCATAAACTGAGTCCTGTAGGTGTTCTCCACTATGATATCAGCCTTTTCGAATCCTTTCTCCACATCTCCTTTCCTAATCTTGAAGTGTGTGATTAGATTTCCTCTCTCCTGCACCCTCGGAGCATCTGGTTTAAGAGCATCTATAGGGTTGGTAACTACGGGGAGGGGGTGGTATTCAACCTCCACCTTAGCCAACGCCTCATCAACAGATTCTATACTACTACCGATAACGAGGGCAACCGCCTCTCCGTAGTGTCTTACTTTATCCACAGCCAGCAGCGGCCTGTCTGAAATCAGAGAACCGGCATCATTCTCCCCCGGTATATCGGCATGAGTTAAAACTCCTAGTATCTCTTTCATATTAAGAGCCTTTTCAGGGTTAATTTTCTTAATCTTAGCATGTGGATACGGAGACCTAACCGCTCTTACGAAAACATAATCTCCAGTCACCAAGTCACCGGTGTATATGGGCTTCCCCAATACAGCTTCCAAAGAATCTACTCTAGCCACCTTCTTTCCAACTATGTAAAATTCACGCGCCTGTTCTATCGCCGAAAATCTCCTTAGAATTTCTTCTTCCCCACTCATCTACCTCACCTGCTGAGATACCTCGTATATCGCTTTTTCAAAACGGAGATAACTTCCACACCTACATAAGACACTCCTCAGAAACCATCTAATATCATTCTGCGTAGGGTTTTCATGGTTTTCAAGTATATGCTTCGAAACCAGAATCGCAGCGGGTATGCAATAGCCGCATTGTACAGCACCAACGTCTGTGAAAGCTTTCTGTATTGGATGTAGATTGTCCTCATCTCCTAAATGCTCAACCGTAGTTATCTCCTTTTCCCGTGCCTGGAATCCCATAACCATACAGGAATGTACGGGTTTTCCGTTCATCAACACTATGCACAACCCGCAATCTCCGGAGCCGCATCCCTCCTTGACGCTTTTGAATCCAAGCCTGTCTCTTAAAACATCTATTAGCCTCTCATTGCCTTCTATGTTCAACTCGTAGTTACGGCCATTAACCCTGAGTGAGATGTTAATCACGTTATTCACCCTTTTCCATCTGGAAACCGAACATTCTGTTTAGCATTTTCTTAAGAAGAGCTGCTGAAGCTTCTTTTCTATACCAGGCCGAAGCTAGAAAATCCCCCGCTGGGTTTATGTGCTCTTTCAGAAGCTGGGATACCTCGTCTATAACATCTTCTGTAATTTTTATACCCTTTAGTTTCTGCTCAACTGCAGCAACCCTTCCGGGTTTAAAACCATTACAGAAGTTAACTGCTATCCTACACTCTTTTACCTTCCCGCCTTCTGTCTCTAGATTAACCGCCACCCCCGCCAAGGGTATACGTGATATGCTGAGGCTTATTTTTTCAAATTCACATAGGGCAGGTGCTTTAGGCAGTTTGAAGTATATTTCTTCGATTAAGAACTTGCCGTAAGTCTCTTTCTTCTCTAGATAGTTACATAGATTTACTGTTTCTCTCCCTCCTCTGGTTAGTATTGTGACGTTAGCGTTTAATGTTAGGAGGATTGGTATTAAGTCTTCTGATGCTTGTGACAAGGCTACACTTCCTCCTACGGTTGCTAAGTTCATGGCTATGGGGGAGGTATATTTCTCTTTAAATCGCCTAAATGCTGGTATGTCGGATGTAGCTTCATAACTTATAAGCTCGGCGTGGGTTGTTAAAGCGCCTACTCTTATTATTTCACCATTTTTCTTAATGTAGCGTAGCTCGTCAAGTCCGGATATATCAACCAAAGACTCTAGTTGTAAGTTTCTTGACTTAAGCATGGGGACTACGTAGGTTCCTCCCGCTAAATATGCTGCTCTTGTTCTTTCGTGGATGTTGGTTACTGCTTCCTCAGCTGTTTGGGGTATGATGGGTCTTATTTTAGGAAGCTTAACAAGCCCTAGGATGGTCAAAGTCTAACACCTGAGGTAGGAGGATATTATAATGTGGTATTTTAATGGATTGGTTTTCATTCTGTTCAGAGTAGTTTAAGTGGTTCAACAGCTTCAGGAGGAGCTGTTCCAAGCCTTTCCCAGAGATCCTCTATTATTCCCAGAACCTTTCTCTCCGCTTCCTCATGGTTTATCTTAGTTAGCCTATGGTCTTTTACCACTAGTTCACCGTCCACGAAGACCATCTTAACATCCTCTCCTCTTAAAGCATTTATGATATACCCGTATATGGATCCTGTTAATGGAGTTGCCAGTACAGAAGGCCTTACCACTATCAAATCCGCCTTTTTACCAACCTCTATAGAGCCTATGTCATACAATCCATAAGCCCTAGCTGCGTCTACTGTAGCCATATTAAGAACCCTCTGGGGCGGTATAACATTAGGATCCCTTCTAGCGACTCTATGCAGCAAAAAACAGGAACGCATATTCTCGAACATGTCAAAAACATACCCATCGTTTCCCAGACCCACGTTAATACCTAACTTCAGCATCTCGGGCAGAGGCTGCACTCCTACTGCGTTAAGCATGTTACTCATAGGGTTATGAGCTACGTTGGTGCCTGTCTGTTTTAGGATTTGAAGCTCATCATAGTTAAGGTGGACACAGTGCGCTAAAACTGCCTTATTAGATAGAAGGCCTGTCTCCTTCAATCTCTCTACTGTCCTCTTACCGTAGCGTTCCATATTATGGTATAAGTCATTAGGGCCTTCTGAGACGTGTATAGTTATAGGTGCGTTGTATTTTTCAGCGGCCTCGACTCCTCTTCTTATTAAATCGTCTGTTACCGTGAATGAGGCATGTAAGCTTATCATTCCAAACGCTCTTCCTTTATCCTGTTTCTTTAGGAAACGAATGTTCTCCTCCACCCCTCTTCTTCCCTCCTCTTCACTTCTTCTCTCGGTGGCTTCGAAGGATATTACTCCTCTTATTCCTATCTCGTTGACTGCCCTAGCTATAGCATCCAGCGACCCTTCTATGCCGTTAGGGGCTGAGTATGTGTCTGCAAAGGTTGTGGTTCCTGATAATGCGAATTCCATGCACGCCGCTAAAGCGGTGGCGTATGCATCTTCGTTGGTGAGCTTCTCATCTAAAGGCCACCAAACCCGCTGGAGGATTTGAAGAAAATCACTAGGAGGAGTTATGTTAAGTATTGCTCCACGTAACGCAATACCGTATAAGTGGGTATGCGCGCATACTAATCCCGGCATTATAACTCCGTCGTTTATCTCATAAGATATATCAGGCTTCCCGCTCTTCAGCACCTCATCATATCTCCCTACAGCTGTTATCACGCTGTCTTCAAACATCACAGCACCATCTTTATACACCCTCTGGGAGCTGTCCATAGTTATTACAATCTTGGCTTTTACAACCGTTCTTTCAGAGGACATGCATTAGAACCTCCAAAGCATTATACACGGGCAAGCGTTTTAATCATATACTCTGCATTTCCGCTTAATGGAAGTAGTAGAGGAGCTGTACAACCATGTTGCATATACTCAAGAACCTTTTTCTTAACCTCCTCAGGTGTTCCTGATGCTGTTAACATGCTCACTACATCATCCGGCACAATCTCCGTAGCTTTTTCTATACCTCCGGGTTTAGCAGGCCATCCACCCATGGTCTCTTGAACTGCTTTTATCAAATCTTCACTAACTCCGCTGGCTTTCATTATATGTGGTTGCTGCCCTAGTGTCATTGTTACGTGTTTTTTAGCCAGTTTGATTGCCTTCTCACCGTCTTCATCGACTGAGCATGCTATAAGCTGGGGCCTATCTATATCTTCCAACCTTCTTCCTGCTGTTGAAGCTCCTTTTCTTATACTCTCCAACGCCTTGTCGTTGTATTGGGGAGATACTAAGTAGTTTAGTAGAACTCCATCTGCTATTTCACCCGCCAGCTGTAGCATCTTATACCCAGTAGCACCTATGTATATTGGTATGTTTCTGGGTTTTTCTCCAGCTCCGTGCAGGACGTCAAGCTTTACGCCACGCATCTTAACAAACTCACCTTCGTAGTCTACCGTCTCCATTTTGAATAACCTGCGAATAACCTCCACGTATTCACGCATGCATGTAAGCGGTTTTTTCCTCTCTATACCCACTTTCCACGCAAGCGGATCCCACCACGCCCCAAGGCCCAGCATAACCCTACCGTCGGATAGTTCATCAAGAGTAGCGAAGGTCTGTGCTATTAATGCAGCATTTCTAGTCCAAGTGTTGATAACCCCAGCCCCTATCTTTATTTTCTTTGTAACAGTAGCTATAGCAGCCATGGGGATTAAAGCGTCTCTCGCAAGCCTCGACTCGGCTATCCAAACAGATTCAAACCCGTTATTCTCAGCTATCTGGGAAGACCTAACCATATCCCTGACATGCATATCCTGTAGGTAAATCCCCAATCTGGGAATTGATGACATCGTGGAGAATATGTGATAATAACTAGATAATAAAACTTCGGTTTACTTGGTTTCTACTCTGCAATCCATGGGATGAACTGCTGTCTATTTACGTCGAATATGCCTTTGTCGGTTATTCTTGCGTGGGGAATTACTGAGAGGGTTAGTAGATTGATTAAGGGCATGTAAGGATGGTCTAGTACTTGCATTTCTTTGAATGCTCTTCTTAGCTGCTTCATTTTCTCCGCAACTTTTTCTACTTGTTCTTCTGACATTAGACCAGCTATCGGTAGCTGTATGTGAGCTAGTGTTCTAGAATCCATGATAGCGGCAGTTCCACCTCTGCTCTCTATAACCAACTGGGCCGCTTTATACATATCCTCTCTGTTAGTTCCCACTACTATCATGTTGTGGGAATCGTGAGCTATTGTAGAAGCTACAGCCCCCTTATGTATTAGATTCCTCACAAATCCCACTCCCCTGTTTCTGTTTTTTCCATGCCTCTCGAAGACTAGAACCAAAGCCACATCACCGAGAATGAAGTCGCCGTTCCTAACCTCCACTTCAGCGGTATTAAGCTTAGTGAGAATCATGTCTAAGAAAGCAGCGGCTGGATCAGCTATCTCGCCTACGTATTTTGTGAAATCAATAACGTGAACCTTTACCTTACCATTCTCAACAGGCGGTTTAACGTAGAAGTCATCTATGCTTAGGTTCTGTAGTTTAACGGTATTCCTAGCTCTGTCGTCAAATGGTTTATGACGTATATTTACCAGAAGCCGCTGCTCTTTAGCCACTACTACTCCGTTTGAAATCACAGTATCTATTTCGAATCTTCGTAGATTTTTCAAGAGTATTATGTCAGCAATTTTACCGGGAGCTATTGCTCCTAGGTTGTACATACGCATGTGTTGAGCAGGTCTGTATGTTACGCTTCTTACTGCTTCTACTTCATCCATCCCAGCGTCTATCATAGCTCTTACAACATGGTCTAGATGGCCTTTGTCGATTAGGTTATCGGGCATTACGTCGTCTGTAACTAGGATTATGTTCCAAGGGTTGGGGAGCTGTTTTAAGGCTTGCACGAACTTGCGGGTGTCAAGTATATACGGCCCCCTCAGCTTCAAGTACATACCAGCCCTTAGCTTGTCTAAGGCTGTTTCTACTGTGAAGTTTTCGTGATCCGCTTCTGGGCCTACTGCTACGTATGCGTTTAGCTTAGCGCCTTGTAGGAGTACGCAGTGCCCGTCTATCACCGCATTATGTTTATGGCCTATCTCAAGAATTTTCACCATCTTGGGATCGTTGTTTACCACACCTTCATAGTCCATTACCTCTCCTAGTCCTACTATCCCCTCCCACTCCAGCATCTCCTCTACGTCCTCAGGTTTTATCTCAGCACCAGCAGTTACTGCGTTAGATTCTGGAACGCAGGTGGAGGCGAAGAAGTAGATTTTCATAGGCAGGTCTTTAGCGTTTTCCAGCATCATTCTGATACCATCCTTGCCAAGCACGTTGGCTATTTCATGAGGGTCTGCGCATACCGTGGTTGTTCCGTGGGGGAGTACAGCTTCAGCAAACCTAGAGGGGACCACCATGCTGCTCTCGATATGTAAATGGGTGTCAATAAGGCCGGGGACAGCGGCCAATCCGTTGCCGTCTATTGTTTTTTCAGCATCCATACTGTCGGGCCCAACGTAGGCTATCCTATCGCCGTAGATACCAATAGAGGCCCTGATTAACTCACCCGTAAAAATGTTGAGGACATCGACATTCTGTATAAGTAGTGAGAGTCTTCTCTTACCTTGAGCCGCTTCTATAAGCTCCTGTATCCTCATCCCTATCTCTTAGCATTATTTTAACGCTTCCGGGTTCTAAAAAAGTTACTTGAGGATAGAATGGCGGTGTTTGGTGTTTAATTATGGGTTATTTTTAAATATCTCGCTGGAGGAAGTAGAAATATGAAAAGGAATAGAAACGCCGTTAGAAGATTAAGCAGGCGTGAGTTTCTAGGCATTTCCACAGGAGCTGCAGCCGGGGGTATTGTTGCTGCAGCTGTTGTAGGTGGGATAGCGGGGTATTTTACAGGCCAAACTACGGCTAAGCCAACCACCGTAACCAAAACCACAACGGTAGCGGGAGCAGCCCAGACGGTAACTCAAACCGTAACCCAGACGGTCCAAGCACCCGGAGCTAAGCCTATTAAGGCTGGCTACGTCTACGTAGGGCCTGTAGGAGACTTTGGATGGACCTACGCCCACGACCAGAGTAGGCAGTATGCAGACAGGATATATGCGCAGGCTTCGTCCACCTACATAGAAAGCGTACCTGAGGCTGAGGGAGCTGCTGCTATACAGACGCTTGTAGAGAAGGAGGATGTAGACCTAGTTATTACAACCAGCTTCGGCTATATGGACGCTACCGCTGAGATGGCTGAAAAGTATCCTGACAAATACTTCGTCCACATATCTGGCTATAGGAGCGGGGCTGCTGGAAACGCCCCTGAGAATATGAGCGCGGCTTTCGCTGAGTTCTACCAGTTGTATTACCTCAACGGCCTTGCTGCTGGAGCGGTAACTAAGACAGGGGTAGTAGGGTATGTAGCAGCGCATCCTATTCCGGAGGTTGTTAGGCATATAAACGCATTCGTCTTAGGAGCAAACTATGCGTATAGGAAAAGAACAGGGAAGAATATTAAGGCGTATGTTAGCTGGCTCTTCAGCTGGTTTGACCCCGGTAAGACTAGAACTGCTACCATATCTCTGGTTGAGGAGAAGAACGCGGATGTTGTGGCGTTCACGGAGGATTCGCCTACAACTCTGCAGGTGGCGGAGGAGTACACAACCCAGAAAGGGAAGCAGGTCTGGAGCTTCAGCCACTATGGTGACATGACTCAATACGGGCCCAACTCCCACCTTACAGGCCAGATAGTCAACTGGGGCCCAATATACCTGGATTTCTACAGGATGGTTGCAACAGATACGTGGAGGAGCGTGGATATATGGACTAGGATAGGGGATTACATACCCTACAAGTGGCGTCTCCCCGTTGAGAAGAGCACGGCAGGAAAGCCTGAGGGGACTGTATACTTAGCTCCCCTGCATAGCGCTATACCAAGCGAATGGCAGCTGGAGATTAAGAGGCGCTATGAGGAGATGAAGGAGCTTATCTTCGAACCCTTCTCGCCTGAGGGCAATCTTGGAGAGCCTATAAGAGACCAAGAGGGCGAGGTTATGATAGACTATGACCAGATAGTCGTCAGTAAGAAGACAGGGGAGGTTAGGGAAGGCGGTAGAGCAGACCACGACGCCCTATGGCTTATGGACTGGTTCGTAGAGTATATAGAGAGTGAACTACCTAAAGCGTAAAGAACAATCCTCCCTCCATTTTATTTATAACGATACCGTGAGATGGATTAGAGGAGATGGGTCGGTGGTTAAATTTAAATAGATTTTGGAAACTGATGTTCGGGAAGCTCCTCTTATTTAGAAAGGAAATAATAAAGAAAGAAGTTAATTAATAGCCCATATATCAACGGGAGGCGTGGGATGGGAA
>DQVM01000043.1 GCA_015661775.1 Candidatus Caldarchaeum subterraneum
GATGTATATCCCAGACGGGGTCCTCCCCCCAGTCCCAGACCTAGAGCTGACTTACAAAATAATACAACGCTTCCGCCAAGAAAATGTTAAACACCTAACAGGCCTGGTATTTAGCTCCGATGCATTCTACGCGGAGGATCCTGAGTTTGTTAATAAATGGACAAGAAGAGGTGTTATTGCTGTTGAGATGGAATGCGCCACTTTATTCACGTTGGGCATTTTGAGAAGATGGAGAACAGCATCGGTGCTCGTGGTAAGCGATAGCTTGGTTAAGGAGGAGCAGAAGGAGATGGCTACAGCTGAAGAGTTACGGGAGTATGTAGATAAAGCCGCTAAGCTTTTGCTGGATGTCCTTACCTCTGATTAAGTATTTAGTAGATGCGCTGTCGGGAAAGATTATTTAACATTATGTTGATATTCTAAAAGGCGGTGGGGTTGAAGGCCGTTATCCTAGCTGGAGGTTATGGGAAGAGGTTGAGGCCGTTAACGGAGACTACACCTAAGCCTCTTATCCCCGTTGCTGATAGACCTATTATCGAGTGGCAGATAAGATGGCTTAAGCACTATGGTATAGAGGATTTTATAATCTGCGCAGGCTATCTTAAGGAGAAGATAGTGGATGATATAGGAAGCGGCCATAAGCTTGATGTTAAGGTTGGTTACGTCGTTGAAGACGTTCCGTTAGGTACTGGCGGTGCTTTGAAGAATGCTGAGCATCTCTTGTCAGGAGATGACCTCTTCATAGTCCTAAACGGTGATATTATAACTAATTTGAACCCGTTAGTATTGGCTGAGAGGGTTTCGGAGAAGGAGAATGCCGTAGGAGGTATTGCACTCATCCACTTACCGTCTCCTTATGGTATTATAGAATTCGATAGAGAAACAGGGGTTATAACTAGGTTTGTGGAAAAACCTAGACTTCAGCAGCATTACATAAACGCCGGAGTCTACGCGTTTAAGTCGAGTATCTTTAGCTACTTACCTGAGGAGGGTGATATTGAAAGGTCTGCATTCCCGCAGTTGGCTGATGAGAGGAAGCTTATTGCAGTAACGTATGAAGAGGTTGAGTGGATTAGCATAGACAGTTATAAAGATCTTGAGGAGGCTGCTAAGCTGGTTAAGCGGCTCCCTGGTGTTTAAGTCGCCTCGCCATTACGTAGGCGTCTTCTCCATCTACGTAGTAGGATTTTTGAACAGATACTATAGCGAATCCCAGTTTTTTGTATAGGTTTATTGCAGGTTCGTTGCTAACCCTAACCTCTAGATATGCTTCGTCGCAATTGTATACCTCCCTTAGTGAATCTACTGTTCTCCTCATAAGTTCGAAACCTATCCCCCTCCTTCTATATTCGGGGAGCATAGCTACTGAGACTATATGGCCTGCTTTTCTTATCCTAAGAGGATCTATCTTCGATAATATTCTCTCTATCCTGCACATCACGTAACCAACTACTTTCCCCTCGTGTTCAGCAACCCAGAAGGCTTTAGGATACTCCATTAACAGGCTGTGGAAGAAAGAGTACGTATAGTTTTCAGGGAGACAAACTCTGTTTATGTTCATAACTTGGGTCAAATCATCCAACGTAGCGTTTCTATATATAATCCGCAGTTGCTTGTCTTTTTCAAGACGTTGCATAACGCTACGTAAAGTAAATCTTATGAATTAGCTGGTTATAAAGTTATAACTGTAGGAAGCCGCTGAATGGTTATAACCTTATTTAATTACCTCTTTGTGGTAACAAAAAGATTTTAAATTTAATATGATGTGATACATTATCTAGGATGGTTAAGCTGTGTATGAGCCTAGGCTAGGTGTTATAAAGGAGCTGGTGGAAAAAAGGTTTAACGTGCTGAATATCTACTATGATGCAGGAATTTTAACTTTTGAGATTAGTGATGACTGGATTAAGGAGCGGTTTAAGGAGTGTATTCTAGAGCTTAAGAAGATAGGGTATATAGCCACAGCCAAGAGGAGTTCATATGGTACTGTTTTGATTAAAGTTTATCCATATACCCCTCCTCAAAAGAGTTCTTTTAAGATTCCAGTAGTTTTGGTAATAGTAACGGTTCTTACAGTAGCTGTGGATGGTTTTCTCCGTTCATCAAGCGAGTTATATAAAGTTGTAAACGTAGAGTATGGACTCCAACAAATCTTAACCCAATCCATCATATTTACCATCTCTCTTTTCTCTATAATTTTTGTCCATGAGATGGGGCATAAAGTATCTGCTTGGATAGATAAGGTTTCTGCCAGTCCTCCTTATTTTATTCCGGGGTTGCCGGGTTTTATTCCCACGTTTGGAGCTGTTATATTTCAGAAAGACCCGCTGGTTAACAGGGATGATATGTTCGATATAGGGGTTAGCGGCCCTATAGCTGGGTTTATAGTAGCTGTGGCCGTTACGTTCGTAGCTTTTGAAACAGCTTACTGGATACCGTTGGAAGAGTATAATAATGTGATTGTTGAAGCGTTTGAGAAAGGTGCTGTGTTTTACAACCCTCCTTTGATATTTTACCTTGTGAGAAGCTTATACGGCAACTTTGATACTGTCCCCTTCTTCACTAGTGTAGGTTTCGCAGCGTGGTTGGGAATGGTTGTAACGGCCTTAAACCTACTTCCAATATGGCAGCTGGACGGAGGAAGGATATTCAGAAGCTTCTTAACCCGCCGACAGCATCAGATAGCTTCCTACGTATCTATAGCTATACTCATTTTGACAGGCTATATATTCATGGCCTTACTTGTTATTATGCTAATGTCCAGAGCACCCGACATAGTTCCGCTGGACGAGGTTTCACCCCTCTCAAAAACTCGTAAAATATCAATTGCCGGGATTCTAGCCATGCTAGTACTCTCATACGTACCGCTCACTACATTCTAATTAAAGCGAAAAGAGGATTAGGAATTACCGCTACATGTGAACTTTTGCTCTTTATACGCCAAGCATAAACCAGCGCATCATCTAATACAGTGGAATGTTTGGCATTTAGCAGTGTTTCAACAATAGAGGAAGGGAGTAATGTAGTCATGCATACTTTTGTTTTATCAGTTAACTCCAGCCACCTCTTTATGACATACCCGTTCTCATCATCTTCTCCACTCTCTCCGGTTTTTATGTTAATGAGTTTTTGGATAAACGTTTCCGGACCTAAGCCTTTACCGCATTCTGCTATGAATAAAATAACTGTATCTTCTACTTTTCCTTGGATTGATGTTAATATGTGCATGCATGAATAGAGGGTATAATCTGTTGGGTGGCCGTTGCTTCCTAGAATAACTACCTCTGGGTTGTTCTCCACTTTAATCAAGTAGGTTTCTTCTCTAGGTATGTTAGTTATTTCAGGTTTATCTCCATATTTGATTTCGCTGATATACCCTGAGTATCCTACTGTAGGGTTTATGATGAGCTTAGGTTCTGGTATGTGGTTGTGTTTTTCCAACATATGTGTTGGGTCTGTTATTTTATTCTGCCAGTATGCGGTTGGTAAAACTGCTATGTCTATTTTCCCGTTTTTATTCCATGTGATCTCTCCTGTTGATTCTATCTTTTGTATTCCTATTCTTCTGAATTCCTGTCTTAGCTTGTCTCTCACCTCTAGCTCTATGTCTTGTGTCCCATAACGCCATGCTGATGTTATAACCTTGATTTTCTCCGGTTCTACTCCTTTCTCTATAATCTTGACTAGCAGTGAGAAGAGTAATCTGTCGTATTCATATACTCCATGTATGTAATCTACTAGAATTGTGGTTTCGCTAGCTTCGTGTGGCATGAGGTCTTGATATTCGTCGAAGAGGTTGTTTATCACCTCGCTTGGGTTGGGGGTTTCCCAAGTTGGCTGGGGCTCTACTATATTCAGCGTAGCCTCCTGTGGTATGTCAGAGAATACTTCTGTTTTGCCGAACTTTATCCATATCTCAACCATCCTTCCCCTCCTTTTGACCGGTGGTGTGATGAGTTATATAGAAATTCCCGATTAAAGTGTTATTTTAGTGGATGTACATGGATGTGGAGACTGAGCTGCTTCAGTTTATCAAGAGTAGAAGAAGCTCTAAGCTGTTGGAGAGGGGGGTGGTGGAGCTTGATAAAGTGTTAAAGGCTGTAGAAGCCGCTACCTACGCAGCTAACGCCCATAACGCCCAGCCTTGGCGGTTCATCGTAGTTACTGACGAGGCCGTAAAACAACAACTGGTGAAGGAGATGGCCTTGGAATGGAGGCAAGACCTTCTCAGCGACGGGCTTCCACATGAGAAGATTAATATGATAATCTCATCAGCAGCTGAGAGAACATTAAGGGCTTCTGTATTGATCATAGCTTGTTTAACCATGGAGAATATGCACATATACCGTGATGATAGGAGGAACAGGTACGAGTATATAATGGCTGTTCAATCGGTGGCAGCGGCTCTGCAGAACCTGCTACTTGCTCTACATGCTCAGGGGCTTGGCGCCTGCTGGAGATGCTCCGCGTTATTCGCCCCTAACGCTGTTAAGAGGGTTCTTGGAATACCTGGGGATGTGGAGCCTCAGGCTCTGGTGGAAGTAGGGCTGCTTGGTGGTGTTAGGCCTGCTAGGCGGAAGCCGCTGCGGGAGGTTTGTTTCATCAACAGGTGGGGTAATGAGGTATGATAGTAGCCTTAGCGGGAGGGGTTGGGGCTGCTCGTTTTCTCAGAGGTTTGGTTAAGTTGGTTAAGCCTGAGGAGCTGAAGATAATAGTTAACACAGGGGATGATGAGGAGTTCTACGGGTTGCATGTCTCCCCAGACCTAGACATAGTAATCTACACCTTAGCTGGTTGCGTTGATGAGGAGAGAGGCTGGGGATTTGGAGACGATACCTACAACGCTCAGGGCATATTAGCCCGGCTGGGGTGTGAAACATGGTTTAGACTGGGTGATAAAGACCTGGGGGTGCATATATACAGGACTTGGCGTCTCCGTCAAGGAGCTAGGTTAAGCGAGGTAACTAGAGAGATTGCACGTAGCCTAGGGGTTGAGCATGAGATAATCCCTATGACGGATGATTACTTTAGAACGTTCGTAAAAACTGTGAAAGGCGAGATCCTACCCTTTCAGCGTTACTTCGTCCAGCTAGGCGCTTCCGAGGATATTACAGCTATAGAATACCGGGGTGTAGAGTCGGCCAAGCCGTCTGAGGGGGTTCTAAAAGCTATATCCAGAGCTAGTTACATAATAATATGCCCCAGCAACCCCTTCGTAAGCATAGGGACGATACTAGCCTTAAGAGGAGTTAGAGACGCTGTTAGAAAAAGCACAGCCAAGAAACTCGCTATAAGCCCAATAATAGGCGGAAAAACCATCAAAGGACCTGCAGATAGAATGATGAAAAACCTAGGATATGAGGTATCCCCCTATGGAATAGCCAAGATATACAAAGACATAATAGACATAATGGTAATAGATAAGCAAGATGAATACCTCAACGAAAAGATAGAGAAAGAACTAGAAGTCAAAACCTACTGCACCAACACCATAATGAAAAACGAAAAAGACAGCATAGAACTTGCTAGGTTCTGCCTCCGCATACTGGAGGAAAACCGATGAAAACCTGGGCAGTTATACCCTTAAAAAGACTAGACAATGCAAAGACAAGATTATCAACCATACTAACGGCCGAAGAGAGAAGAAACCTGATGCTAAAGCTGTTCAGTCACGTATTGGAGACATGCGTTAACGGGAATTTAAGATGCATAGTCGTGGCGGAAAACCCTGAAATAGAGAAATACACCCTAAAACTAGACCAGCACTTTATTCTCGATAGCTCCGGCGACTTGAACGAAGCTGTCGCAAAAGGACTGGAATACGCTGAGCATAAGAGGTTTGAAGGATGTTTAATTGTCTTCGCAGACCTTCCATTCCTTACAGTAGATGACGTTAATACTATTATACGGTTGCTTGATTTCAGCAACATAGTTCTATGCCCTGACTTAAGTCTGGAGGGAACGAACATAGTAGGCCTACGCAGGGGTGTGGATTTCTTTAAACCTGAGTTTGGAGACCGAAGCTACTTAAGGTTTGTAGAGTCTTTGCATGATTTTAAAACCTATCTTTCCCTCGGAACAGGGTTGGACTTGGATAAGCCTGAGCAGTTTAAAGACGCAAAAGCTAGAGGATTTATCCTGTAGTTATGTGAAATCTCTTTATATAACGCTTCTTCCTATGATATTCTGAGAGTGGAACGGCATGGTCTTCCCATTTTTCACAATTGAGGATTTCAACGTGGAACTTAAGCATGAACATGAGCTGTTTAGGAAGACAGTTAGGGAATTTGCTGAGAAGGAGATAGAACCTAGGGTTAAGGAAATTGAGAGGAGTAACAAGATCCCAAATGAGCTGCTGAAGAAGGCTGGTGAGATGGGGTTCTTCGGACTTGGAATACCTGAAGAGTATGAGGGCCAAGGAACGGATTTGATCTTCAACAGCATATACATAGAGGAGATATCTAGGGTGTGTCCAGCGTTTACATTAGCTACTCTTGTCCACGAGTTATTCACCTACCCTGTTTTGAAGTATGGTACTGGGGAACAGAAGAAGAAATACATACCCCCGCTTGCGAAGGGGGTTAAGTACGGTGCCCACGCTACTACAGAACCTGCTGCTGGAAGCGATGTGGCAGGAATCCAGACCACCGCCAAGGAGAAGAACGGCGGTTGGGTAATCAACGGGAGGAAATACTTCATCTCAGGAGCTGAGAGAGCAGATTACTTCATAGTCTTAGCGAGAACCTCTCCACCGCCGAGTAGAAAAGAGAGATGGAAGGGTCTTACCTTCTTCATCGTAGAGAAGGGAACACCAGGTTTCAGAGTTGGTGAGAAGATTGAGGTTATCGGGATTAGGGGAAGCCATCCGAATGAAGTTATACTAGACAACGTCTTCGTGCCTGATGAAAATAGAGTAGGAGATGAGGGTATTGGATTCAAGATTGCTATGGAGACCTACGACCACGGCAGGCTTGGTGTAGCTGCACAGGCGGTAGGCACAGCCCAAGCAGCCTTCGAGAAGAGCCTACAATACTCGATACAACGCCATGCTTTTGAAAAGCCGCTAATATCATTCCAAGCAGTTCAATTCCACATAAGCGAGATGGTAACGCTCCTCCAAGCAGCTAGGCTTCTGCTCTACTGGGCCTCCTACCTCGCTATGAAAGAAAGACCCGAAGCGGTCTTCGCAGCGTCTATGGCCAAGTTATTCGCCACCGAGGTGGCTGAAAAAATAGCCCTAAAGGCCATAACTATACACGGAGGGATGGGAGTTGCTACTGAGGGAATGGTGGAGAGATTCCTTAGAGATTCCCAGGTATTCAAGACATATGAAGGGGCCAACGACATACAGAAGCTGGTTATAATGCGGCAGATGATGAAACACGCATTTGGCATGGATATAACGTAATCGCCGTATCCTTACTTTAATTAAGGAGTTTCACACCTAGAAACTATGAAAAACGAATGTCTTCAAGACGTGCCACAGCGGTATCAACGGTTATAGTAGCTGTAGTGGTATATCTTTTATCGTTATTTGAAAGCTTGTTTCCGTTCTATGCTACACTTCTAGCGGTTATAGCTGCTGGGGTAATCTCTGGCTTAGTGACTCGAAACCCGTTGTATGGTGGAGTAGCGGCGGTTTTAGGCGGTGGTGCTGGGCAGGCTGCTGCTATTGCCGCAGGGATTCAGATAACTACTCCAATACCTCAGCTCACCCCCATTCTGTTCAGGGTATTTACTACTGCTGGTATGTTTGCCGCTGGGATCATTCTAGGAACTTTATTCAGGGCACTTGGTGGTAAGATGGAAGAGGTTGTTGTAGAGGAAAAAACTGAGGTGGTTGAGGAGAAGGAGGAGGCTTTTAAGGTCTGTAAGTTCTGTAATGAGCAGATTCCAGTTGATGCTATTTTCTGCCCGTTCTGCGGCCATAAGCTTGTTGAGGAAAGCGTAAAATCCGAGTAGTGGGGTTGTTAGTGGAAATGCTTGATGAGAGCGTTGAAATACTTAACATGTTAGCTAAACCCGTTAGGGAGGCGTTCCTAGAGAAGTTCAAAAACCTTACAGAACCGCAGGTAAAGGCTATACCGCTTATACTCGAAGGCTGGAATCTCCTCCTAATGGCGCCCACAGGTACTGGGAAGACGGAAGCCGCTTTACTCCCCGCCCTAAATAAGATAATCCTCTCAGAGCAGCGTAGAGCAGGGGTGAAGCTCCTTTACATAACCCCCTTAAGGGCTCTTAACCGGGATTTGTTGGAAAGAATTGAGTGGTGGGCCTCTCGTCTAGATTTATCAACAGCAGTGAGACACGGCGATACAATACCTAGAGAAAGGAGGATGCAAACCCTAACCCCTCCGGATATACTGATAACAACACCGGAAACCCTTCAGATACTCCTCACCGCCAGGATCTTCAGAAACTATCTAAAGTCAGTTCAGTTCGTAGTGGTTGATGAGGTTCATGAGCTGGCTGTAGATAAGAGAGGTGCTCAGCTCAGCATAGGGTTGGAAAGACTTGAGGAACTAACTAAAACATCCTTTCAACGTATTGGCCTATCCGCCACTATAGGAAGCCCGGAGGAAGTTGCTAAATTTCTCGTAGGAGAGGATAGAGATTACAGAATTGTCCAAGTCCCAGTATCACGTAACCTAAGCTTATCCGTTGAGTATCCCGAGCCTACTAGTAGGGATTACGAGCTCGCGGATCACCTCTCCATACTCCCAGATGTAGCTGCTAGGCTTTCTAGGATAAGGCAGCTGGTTGAAGAGCATGAATCAACCCTCATATTCACCAACACAAGACCCCTAGCGGAGATTCTAACCAACAGGTTCAGGGCCTGGGATGAGAACATACCTATAGGGATACACCACGGTTCTTTGGCTAGGAGTAGTAGAATATCTACGGAACACGCGTTAAAACAGGGTAAGCTGACGGGGATAGTATGTACATCCTCGCTGGAGATGGGTATAGATGTGGGGAGGATAGAGCTGTGCATACAGTATAACTCCCCGCGTGAGGTAACCCGCCTCGTCCAGAGGGTGGGGAGAAGCGGCCATAGGATAGGCGGCGTGGCTAAAGGTGTTATAATCGTAATGGACTCCGACGACGCCCTTGAAGCACTAGCTATAGCTAGAAAAGCCCTCAACGACGAGATAGAACCCGCAAGAATACCAAAAAGGAGCTACGACGTACTGATGCACCAGCTAGCCGGGTTAATAATAGAGAAGGGTGAAGTCAAGCTGGAAGAAGCCCTAACTCTGTTCAAACGCTCATACTGCTTCACCAACACCACGTTAGAAGACCTTAGGAAAATCGCCGGACATATGAAGGAAATAGGCGTTGCTAACTTCATAGAAGAGGAAAATAAGATGATTAAACCGTTTAAACTTAATGAACTCTACGACTATTACTTCAGCAACCTATCTATGATACCTGAGGAGAAGCAGTACCTAGTTGTTAACGAGGCAACTGGAGAGCCGGTAGGTGTTCTCGACGAGGAATTCGTGGCTGAATACGGCGATCCTGGGACTAGGTTCATCTTGATGGGAAAGGCTTGGGAGATAATAGCAACATCGGGTGAGAGGATATTCGTAAATCCGTTGGAGAACCTGGAGGGCGCAGTACCAAGCTGGGTGGGCGACGAGATTCCAGTCTCACTACAAGTCGCCACAGAAGTGGGAGAGATAAGAAGGGAATACAGGGAAGCTCTAGAAAACAACCGAGAAGAGGATGTGCTGGAAATCTTATCCCTTAGATATAACACTAACGCTAAACTTCTTCTCAAAAGCCTACGTGAGGTTAAGGAACATGTAAAGCAGGGAATCCCAGTCCCTACAGACAAGGAGATACTTATTGAGCAGAGCAGGGATTATGTAATTCTACATATACACGGTGGCTTAAGGGTTAACAGAACCTTATCAAGAGTTCTAGGGTATGAACTCTCCAAACGTGTGGGGGCTGGAATAGGCGTAGAACAAGACCCGTATAGGATTATCCTCAAATCAAGTTACATCGACGCTGATATGGTTGTTGAAGCTCTTAACAACCTGCAGAAGGATGATTGGATGGGAATTGTTAAGAAGGCTGTGGAAGTATCGGGGATATTTAGAAGGAGGCTGGTGCATGCCGCTAGGAAGATGGGGGTGTTAAGCAGTAGGGCGAGCATACTTGATATAAGCATGCGTAAGCTTGCTGAGATGCTTCAGGGTAGCGTAGTGTATGAAGAGGCTCTTAACTACACTCTATTCGAGGATTTCGACCCGCATGGAGCATATGGGCTTCTGAAGAGAATATACGATGGAGAGATAAAGGTGGAGGTGGTTAACCTAGACGAGTCTTTATCCCCCCTCGCCAAGCTCACACTCCAGAGACATGAATATGACATAGACGTTATAGCTTCTGACAGGATACAGAGGCTTGTAGCTAATGCGGTAAGAGGCAGGCTGAACAACGAGCAAATAACGCTAATCTGCTTGACGTGTTTTAGATATTTGGAGCAGAAACTTGTAAAGGAGCTTGACACCGAGCCTAAGTGTCCAGAGTGCGGCTCTCAGCATCTTGGGGTGTTAAAGGCTGGTCCTGAGAAGGTTTATCCACTAGTTTCGCGGCGGGGGAGGCCAAGCAACAGGGCTGAGAAGCAGCTGCTTAAGGAGGCTAAGCAGACAGCTAGGCTCGTGGAGAAGTACGGAAAAGCCGCTGCCTTCGTGCTGGCCAGCAAGTATATCACCCCCTCGATGGCCGGTGAGATACTGGAGCAGGAAAGCTCGCTAGGAACCCGGCTTGTGGAGCTGGTTATAGAGGCTGAGAAGAAGGCTCTTCAGAGTCTTTTTAGCTAAACCTATGAGACTCTTAAGCCAGCTGTCAACTCCCTCAGAACCTTACTCCTAGATATGTTTATCACCACAGCCTCAGATTTGTTTTTATTCTTTTTCTTCCGCTTCTTCCAGCGTGTTATATACTGGTTTGTCTCTTAGGTATTTCCTCCTACACCTCTCGCATATAACCTCTGTTATATGCCCCTCTATGACTAACGCATACCCTATATCTAAGCCTTCGTCTATCTCATCTATGGTGGTGGCTACCTCGTTGTTACAGGCGTCGCATAAAATGGGTTCTCCCTCCTCCTCATGCCTCTGGGTAACCCTCCTAACCCTCCTATCACCGCCGTGAA
>DQVM01000077.1 GCA_015661775.1 Candidatus Caldarchaeum subterraneum
AAACCCCCCTGCTTAGGCTACATAGGGAGAGCGGGGCTGAGATAGGGGAGTTCGCAGGATGGAGAAGCCCCCTGTGGTTCACAACCGTGAAGGAGGAGCATAACGCAGTCAGAAACAGGGCGGGGGTTTTTGACATAAGCCACATGACTAGAATAAGGATACGTGGAAAAGAATCCACGCAGCTCCTTGAGAAGCTCCTTACAAGAGACGTATCCAAAACCAAGATTAACAGGATGAAGTACTGCCTCATGCTCAACGAACGTGGGGGGATTATAGATGACATCACCTTCTACCGCTTGGGTGAGGAGGATTACGTAATCGTAAGCAACGCAGCAACCCGTAGGAGGGTTGTTGAATGGCTTACATCCAACTCAGAGGACATGGACGTGGAGATAAACGACTACACCGAAGAGTCTATACTCCTAGCCGTCCAAGGCCCCGAGGCAAAGCTCTACCTAGAGAGAGTCCTTAACAGAAGCTTAGAAGCAATAAGGTGGTTCGCCGGTTTCGAGGCGGATTTAACGGGATGCAGCCTCCTCATAACCAGAAGCGGCTATACAGGAGAGGATGGGTTTGAGCTCAACGTATTAAAAGGCGATGCTGGAGGGTTTGAGAGGCTTTGGGAGGAGCTCCTCTCAGCTGGCCTAACCCCATGCGGCCTAGCGTGCAGGGATGTGCTACGCCTAGAGGCTGGATACCCGCTTTACGGCCAGGACATGGATGAGGAAACCACCCCGTTTGAGGCTGGGCTTGAGTGGGCCGTCAAGATGGAGAAACCAGGCTTCGTAGGCCGTGAAGCCCTCTCGGAGGCTATGAGCAGGGGGTTGAGGAGCCTGCTGGTGGGGGTTGAGATGCTGGAGCAGGGGATTCCCCGCAGGGGTTATAGGGTTTACAGCTCTTCAGGAGAGGGGGTAGGTGACGTGACGAGCGGTGTCTTCTCATACAGCTTAGGTAGGGGGATAGCGTTGGCGAGGATAGATCCGGGGAGCGCTGGTGAGAACAGCGAGGTGAGGGTTGAGATACACGGCAGGCTTAGGAAGGCTAGGGTCAGGAGAGGCCCCTTCGTAGAGCATAGAATACCAGTTAAGTAGCCGTGCCAAAGCTTAATAGATAGCCCGTCAAGCTTCATAACATCCACGGAGGTGCGGGGCTGTGCGAGGTGAGTATCTTCCAGAAAGGTGGCCGCCTTCCAAATCGGCAAAGCATCTAAACCCAGCGTAACTAAACAAAACCTAAAGGAGATACAGAAGAATCTAACCCAGCTCAGATACTCTATACACGTTATAGACTCTGAGCGTATAGTAGATGACATACCCCTAAGCATGTTCGACGAGCTTCTAAGCATATCCGAGGAGCTGGGAGGATATGCAGCGCCCGTGTTAACAATCCCCGTCAGGAGAAGCGACTTCGCGGAGAGGCTAAAGGAGTGTATCGAGGTGTTGAAGAGGCACAAGCTCGGCGGGGTATGTATAGTCGCGGGAAACCCAGCTTACCTGAACGAAGACGAGAAAAACCGCCCAGCAGATAGGCTTCTCATAAAAGCCGCAGAGGCCGTGGGTAAGGAGGCTATCTACGACGGGAAGCTGCTCATGGTGGGGACAGAGAATATAGAGCGGACAGCGGCTTACATAGCAGCTAAATACCGGGCTATACCCTTCACCCTGCTGGACGAGGCGAGGCGGGGGGAGGTTAGGCGCTTCTCCTCCGCTGGAAGGCCTGTGGCGGTATACGTGCCCTACCACATCGGGAACCCCCTGCCTGAGGAGGCTTTAAACAGGGCTAGGGCGTATGCTTTGAGGAGGCTGGGAAACGCTGGGGGAGAGGTTGAAGTGGCTGCTAAGATGTGTCAAGTCACCGTGTTGGGGGATGTTGAGAAGATAAGGCGGAGGCTGATGAGAATAGCTGAGGAAGGCGCTTCTCTGGTCGTGGGCTATCCGCTTGAGGAGGGGCTGGAGCAGGTTAGGAGGCTGGCTGAGGCTGTTCTTCACATGTGACGCTAATACCTCAAGTCTTTATATGAAGCAAGATCGTCTTGAAATGAGGGAATAGCCATGGCTGTGGCGTCTCAGATGAGCAGCAAGTTTAGGAACTTCTCCAGCTGGTTTGACAAGGTCCTCTACGAGGCCCGGATAGTTGACGACAGGTTCCCCGTCAAGGGTTTCTCGGTTTACATGGAGAATGGGACGTTTATCCTGAGGGCTTTACAGCGTATGCTGGAGGAGGAGCTGGCTAGGACGGGGCATATTGAGATGCTGTTCCCCCTAGTAACTACAGATGAGCTCTTCTCCAAGGAGGCTGAGCATATAAAGGGTTTCATGTCTGAGGTCTTCGTCATAGATAAGGCGGGTGGGAAGGAGCTGGAGAGGAAGCTCATCATAAGACCCACCTCGGAGACGATAATATACCCTATGTTCAGGCTCTGGGTAAGAAGCCACGCAGACCTCCCTCTTAAGGTCCATCAAAGCGTAAACGTATACCGCCACGAGACGAAGGCTACTAGGCCCCTGTTCAGGGTGAGGGAAATCCCGTGGAACGAGGCCCATACAATACACGCAACGGCCTCGGAGGCCGAGGAGCAGGTGAGGGAAGCAATAGAAATCTACCGGAAGGTCCTTAACAAAGTCGGCGTAGCCTACCTACTCCTCAAGAGGCCTGACTTCGACAAATTCGCGGGGGCCAGGTATTCAATCGCCTTCGACGCGTGGAACCCTGACGGCAGGGTGAATCAGGTTGGGACTGTGCATAACTTGGGTAAGAACTTCGCTAAGGTTTTTGAGATTGAGTTTGAGCAGCGGGATGGGAGGAGGGATAACCCGCACCAGCTCTGCTACGGCTTCGGATACAGCAGGGTTATAGCTGCGGTGATAGCTCAGCATGGAGATGACCACGGCTGCGTCTTCCCCTCCACTATAGCCCCTGTTCAGGTGGTTATAGTCCCTATATACTTCAAGGGCCAGGAGTATAGCATCCTAGAGTATTGTAGGAGGGTGTTGGAGAGGCTGGGTAACAACATTAGGGTTAGGCTGGACGACAGGGACGACGTAACCCCCGGCGAGAAATACTACTACTGGGAGATGCTGGGAGCCCCTGTCAGGCTTGAGATAGGCCCTAGGGAGGTTGCTGAGGGGAGGGTTACCGTATTTAGACGCGATACGATGGAGAAGAGGGTAACAACCCTAGAGGAGGTTAACGACTACGTTAAGAAGCTGCTGGATGAGATCGACAGGAACCTAGCTGAGCGGAGCAGGAGGATGCTGGAGGCCATGATAGGCGACGCCCAGACCCTCAGCGATGCCAAGCAGCTTATATCCAGCAGGAGGATAGCCCGCGTTGAGTGGTGCGGCAGGCTGGAGTGCGCCGAGGTTATAAAAGAAAACGTGGGAGGCGAGATAAGGGGGAGCAGATACGATATAGTAGAGATTCCTAAAGGAGGCTGCGTGGCGTGTCAACAGCCGGCTAAGGAGGTGGTATACGTGGCTAGGGCGTATTAATCAGCTGGCCGAGCCGCTACTCCCCTACGTTAATAAAATTATCTAGGTTTCTTAGCCTCTTCGCAGGATGCGGGTGGGTGCTGAAGAGCTCCGACAATATACCTGGTCTCTGACGCTTCAGCTCCTCCACTATAGCATCTACATCCCCCACAACCCTAAGGGGTTTCTCAGGGTCTGCGATGAAGAAGGCCTTGAACTGGCTGTAATGGCTTAAGTCCTGTCTCCTGAACCTGCCGCTGGACTGCATTATCCTAACTAAGGCCCTCTGTAGTCTTCTCGCCCCGTCCTTGACAACCATAGCTGCGTGGGCGTCTGCGTAGTATTCCCGTAGCCTGCTCATGTAGAAGACGAAGAGGTTGAAGATGAAGCTCGCTACTATAAGAGCTATGCCTACTAGGAGGAGTAGGCCTACGTTGGACCTAGCGTCCCTATACCCGTATCCTCCGAACCAGCCTGAGATGTATAGCGTGTAGCCGAGGTAGTAGATGACGGCCGGTATTATGCTTATAGCCATCATAACCACTATATCCCTGTGCTTCAGGTGTCCGAGCTCATGGCCTATTACGGCCTCAACCTCATCCTTCGGCAGGCTTCGTAGAAGTCCTCTGGTTACCGCCACCATAGGCCCTGAGGATGGGCTTCCGTAGGCGAAGGCGTTGGGGATATCTATATCAGCCACCATCAGCTTCGGGGTTTTCTTCAACCCGCTCTTCTCAGAGAGCCTCCTAACTGCTTCATGCAGCCACCTAAACTCACTCTCGTCAGCCGGCTTAACCCTATACACAGCGTTAACTATACTCGGCCCCAGAAGCCACTGTATCAGGTGGAAGAAGACAACGAACCCTATTATCCCGTATAACCCTATGAACGGAATCCCCAGTAGCGTTAATACCCCTACGAAGAGGAGCGTAGCCAAGGCGGTGACTAGGGCCCATGTGCCTATCATCGCTAGACGTAGCTTAAGAAGAGACAACCTTAAACCAGGCCCTAAACCACCTGTTAGCGACATCTCTATAACCCCTGACATACAAGGGATGTAAAGCATGTATTTTAACTATTTTCTATATTTAGGTTTGGGTTTACATGAAGCTCTGGGGTTTACGCTCCTCCCTAGGCCTTACCTTCAGTATGCCGTAGTGGATTGCGCAGCTTATGCAGAAGTTCTTCACCACCACGTTCTCAGCCAGGTATGCTCCTTTCTCCCTAAGCTCCCTAGCTAGGTCTCCGCTGACGAGGGAGACCCTCCTAGTTACACGCTGTATCTTGCTCCTCGGAACGTATGCGCCGCAGTTGTCGCACTGGATTGTTGGCTCCTTCCCCTTAGCTCCTTTTGCCCTTCCTCTGCTCTTCCTCTTAATAGGCAATCTTGTGCACCAGAGGTTCTACATGTGTTATTTACTTATTAAGCTTTAATCGGTGGGTTTTCAGCATGTAGAGTTAAAACAAGCCCTTATAGCTTCTTAGATTATGGTTAAGGCTCTTGTATGCGATCCTGTCTCGGATTTGGCTTTGAGGATTCTTGAGGAGGCGGGGGTTGAGGTTAGCTACAGGCCTGATATAGGCCGTGAGGAGCTTCTCTCGGTGGTTGATGGTTATGAGGTTCTGGTTGTCAGGAGCAGGACTAGGGTTGATGCCGAGGTTATAACACGGGGGGGAAGGCTGAGGGTTGTGGGTAGGGCTGGAACGGGTTTGGATAATATAGACTTGGAGAAATCCGAGGAGAGGGGGGTGGCTGTAGTCAACACACCCGAAGCACCTGTTAACGCGGTTGCCGAGCTGGTTATAGGGTTGATGATAGCCGTGAGCAGGGGGATACACGTAGGGGATAGGCTAATACGCCTAGGCAAGTGGCCTAAGAAACACCTAGTAGGGACAGAGCTACACGGCAAAACCCTAGGGGTTGTTGGTCTGGGGAGGATAGGCAGGAGGGTGGCGGAGATAGCCAGGGGATTCGGGATGAAGATACTAGCCTACGACGTTGTGGAGATACC
>DQVM01000137.1 GCA_015661775.1 Candidatus Caldarchaeum subterraneum
GGTCAGGGATTAACGACAGAGCCTCCTCTAAGATCCTAATCTTATCCTCCACCATCCTAGCAGCTTGATACTCCGCTAGTTTCTTCTGAGCCTCAGCAGGCAGGTTGGTTGGCATCTAAAATATAGGAGACCAGCCCTAACTTAAAAATCTCAAGCCTCTATTAAGATGGTGAACCGAGATGGGGAGCTGGATTGGTATAAGGGATACGCTCGTCGACTCTCTCTATGTGGTGATGCCCCAGAACAGTAATGCACTAGGAATATTGCATGGAGGTGTTATAATGTCGTGGCTCGTATCAACAGCAACCATGGCCGCTGCGAGGCTTTCAAGAAGCGCCGTAACCTTAGGAGCTTTAGATAACATATCCTTCACCTCCCCCGTTAGAATCGGCGACGTAGTATATTTGAGAGCGTGGGTAGAGTATGTGGGCCGAAGCTCGATGGAAGTAGGACTAGACGCCTACGCCGAGAATACGGTAAAAGGGGAAAGAAGATTAACAACAACATCCCACATGGTCTTCATAGCCGTTGATGAACGCGGAGAACCCAAGGATGTGCAGACCAAGGTAAAGCCGGTGGGAATTAACGAGGAGAAGATATACAGGGCTGCGGAGAGTAGGAGAGAGGCGCGTAAGGAAGAGCTTGAGGAGAGGAGAAAAGAAAAACCAGTAGAGTTCGGTGGGGAATTTAAGTGGCGGTTGAATACCTCCCGCATAGTGTTGGAGGACGACGCCCTCTACGGAAGATACATGTTCGGAGGAAAGCTGCTCATACTGATGGATGAGCTTGCAGGTACTTTAGCGTCTAAATACTGCAGGGATAATGTAGTAACAGCCGCTGTAGATAGGTTGTTTCTGGTAAATCCCATCCTGGTGGGTGATATACTGCATTTAGATTGTGTAGTCGCCTACGTGGGGAGAACATCCATAGATATAGGAGTAAAGGCTATAGCCGAGAACCCTTACAGCGGTAGGAAAAGATACGTAACCACAGCGTTCTTTACTATGGTTAGGGTAAACAAGGAGGGAAAGCCTGTTAATGTTCCACCATACAACCCAACTAACGAGGCTGAGAGAAGGTTATGGGCCCTCAGAGAAGAGAGGAGAAGAAAGATTAGGGAGTTATCGTCTGAGATGCAGGAGCATGTGGAGAGACACAGCAAACTCGCAGAGGTTTAGGTTTATCAACAGCATAGCAACAAGTAAATGAACGCATGGCAGAGCTGGGTTTATGCATTAGGAGCATAGACTTGAATGTAAGAAGCTTCTCTAGAATGGCTGCGGTTGCTGAGGAGCTGGGATACGGGCATATATGGGTTACTGAAGAGATAGCTAGGTCAGGTTTTACGATGATAGCTGCAGCTGCTTTACACACCGCTAAAATAACGGTGGGAACTGCGATAGTAAGCATATACAGCAGAACCCCGCTGACAATAGCTATGGATGCCGCCTCGTTAAACGAGTTTTCGCAATCACGCTTCATACTAGGTCTGGGGGCTGGGGGTCTAGACTTCACCACCCGAGGGCATGGAATCCCTGCTGAGAAGCCAGTAGCCAGAATGAGGGAATACATAACGATAATAAGAAACTTCCTATCTGGGGAGCGCTTCTCGTATGATGGGTTGTTCCACAAGGTAAGAGACATGAGGCTATGGATAAAACCAAGAGATAGAATCCCCATATTCGTAGCAGCCCTGAACAAGAATATGCTGAGGCTAGCGGGGGAGGTTGCCGACGGCGTTATACTAAACATGTTCTCACCAAAGGCGATACAATACGTGAGAGAAAACATAGGGAAGGGCCTTGAGAAGGCGGGTAGAAGAGCTGAGGATATAAAAATCTACTCCTTCATACTAACGGCTGCCTCATCAAGCAGAGATTCGCAGGAGTATCTTAGGAGAGCAGTCGCCTTCTACTGCGTAGCACCCACTTACAGAGGGATGCTGGAGAGCATGGGGTTCGCAGACGTAGTGGAGGAAATTAAAACACTCTGGAGCAGAGGAGAAAAGGATAAACTAACGGAGAGAATCCCAGACGAGCTGGTTGAAGAGGTGTCGGTAACAGCCGACAGAGGGGATGCGGTAGAAAGAATAGAAGAATACGCCAAAGCAGGGGTCACTCCCATACTATATCCACAGCCGAGAAAAGGAAGAGAAAAACAGGACATAGCAGTAATAACATCAAGCTTCAGCAAAGAAAAATAACGCCCCTCCATCCAGAACCCACCTACTTCCGCCACATGCTTGCAAACAGAAGTTTTATTTACTATTATTATGCTCTCACTCTTTAAAGCTTTAAAATTTTTATCAGATTAATTAAGTTTAAACAAGCGACTAAGCATGTATGTACGTAGTTTTCAATACCTAGCTCCCAAGACCGTTAAGGAGGCTGTGACTCTCCTCAACAAGCTTGGAGGAGAGGCTAAGGTAATAGCTGGCGGCCAGAGTCTAGTTCCTTTGATGAAACTCCGCCTCGCCACCCCCTCGTATCTCATAGACCTAAACAGAGTTAAGGGGCTTGATTACATCAAGGACCAGAAGAACAGAATACTAATAGGTGCTTTGACGAGGCACGCAGCCATAGAAAACTCCGATTTGATAAAGGAGCATGTCCCGATAATGGCCGAGGCTGCTTCGCATATAGCAGACCCGCAGGTCAGGAACCTAGGAACGATAGGAGGCTCCCTAGCCCACTGCGACCCCGCAGGCGACTGGGGGGCTGTGGTAATAGCTTTGAACGGAGAGGTGAAGATAACAGGCCCTAGGAAGGATAGGGTCATGAAGATAGACGACTTCTTCATAGATACATACCAGCCCAACCTAAAGAAAGGCGAGATACTTACCGAGGTAAGAATACCAAAGCCCCAGCCTAACAGCGGAGGCGCCTATCTGAAGCTGGAGCGGAGGGCAGGTGACTTCGCTACAGCAGGGGTGGCTGCGCAGCTTACCCTAGACGTGGACGGCGTGTGCAGATATGCTGGAATAGGCCTTACAGCGCTTGGGCCGACCAGCCTCAGGGCTAGAAAGGCTGAAAAAACCCTGCTAGGCAGGAAAGTTGATGACAACTCAATAGAAGAAGCTGCTGAAGCAGCTGCTGAGGAATCCAAGCCAACCGACGACCCCCTAAGAGGCTCAGCGGAGTATAAACGCGCCATGGCTAGGGTTTTAACCAGAAGGGCGCTTAAACTAGCTTTAGCAAGGGCAACTGGAGGAGGTGCGTAGAGCATGGCTAGGAAGAAGCAGTTGTTAGAAACCGCGGAAACCTACGTAAGTGTTTCTATGAAGGTCAACGGCGTACCATGCTCAGCCAAGATAGAGCCGCGAACCCTGCTGGTCCACTTCCTCAGGGACGTGCTGGGGCTTACAGGAACCCACTGGGGCTGTGACACAGGAAACTGCGGAGCATGCACGGTGATAATGAACGGGAAATCCGTAAAATCATGCAACATCTTCGCAGTTCAAGCCGATGGAGCTGAGATAATAACAATAGAGGGCCTAGCTAAAGATGGGCAGCTACACCCAATACAAGAAGCCTTCTGGGAAAACCACGGGCTACAATGCGGCTTCTGCACCCCAGGGTTTATAATGCAGGCCTACTGGCTCCTGCAGCAGAATCCTAACCCTACTGAAGAGGAGGTTCGGAGGGGTATTTCAGGCAACATATGCAGATGTACAGGCTACCAGAACATAGTGAAAGCAATATTAACAGCTGCTGAGAAGATGAAGAGGTGAGAAGACATGGCGGTCTCGGCTATTTTCGGAGCTAAGGTGAAGAGACGGGAAGACCCTAGGATGATCACAGGCCGGGGAAGGTATACTGACGACGTTAAGCTGCCGGGCATGCTTTACGCCGCTTTCGTCAGGAGTCCGCATGCACACGCTAGGATAAAGGGTGTAAACATAGAGAAGGCCAAGAAGATTAAAGGAGTAGTATGCATATACACTGGGAAGGACACAGAGGGGAAGGTAGCCCCTGTCCCCTGCGCATGGCAGATACCCAACGCAGACCTTAAGGTCCCTAAATACAACCCGCTTGCCGTAGATAAGGTTAGATACGTAGGCGACCCTGTAGCGGTGGTTGTTGCGGAGACACCCTACGCAGCTAGGGACGCTGCCGAGGCTGTTGAAGTAGAGTATGAACCCCTCCCCGCAGTGGTTAATCAGGTTGAAGCAACGGAGGAAGGGGCTCCGCAGCTCTATGACGATGTACCAAATAACATAGCTTTTAGATGGACGTTGCAGGGAGGGGATGTTGAGAAGGCCTTCCAAGAGGCTGAGATAGTTATAGAGCAGGATTTGATTAACCACAGGCTGCAGCCTACTGCTATAGAAACACGGGGGGCGGTAGCTAACTACGACCCATCCACCGGGGAGCTTACTATGTGGATGACCAGTCAAAACCCGCATATACATAGGTTCTTAATCTCCGTGATGACGGGCGTACCAGAGCATAAGCTAAGGGTTATAGCCCCTGACGTAGGAGGCGGGTTCGGGAGCAAGATACACGTATACGGGGCGGAGGCGGTGGTGGCTTTCCTGGCTAAGGAGCTATGCAGGCCTGTTAAGTGGATGGAGGATAGGCGTGAGAACTACTTAGCTACGATACACGGCAGGGATCATATACAGCATGTTAGGGTTGCAGCCAAGAGGGACGGGACTATACTGGGTATAGAGGTTAAGACCTACGCCAACTTGGGCGCCTACCTCTCCACAGCGGCCCCGGGGATACCTACTTGGCTCTTCGGGCTTATGCTATGCGGCCCCTACAGGATACAGGCAGTGAAATGCGAGGTTATAGGCGTGTTGACCAACACCGCCCCGGTAGACGCTTACAGAGGAGCTGGAAGACCTGAAGCAACATACATACTGGAGAGGATTATAGACATACTCGCAAGAGAACTAGGCATGGACCCAGCTGAGATTAGGTTAAGGAACTTCATACCCGCCGACGCCTTCCCATACCAAACCGCAGCTGGCCCGGTATACGACAGCGGCAACTACGAGCAGGCATTCAAAAGAGCGCTTGAGCTGATTGAATACGAGAAGCTGCGGGAGGAGCAGAGGAGAGCAAGAGAGGAGGGGAAGCTGCTTGGGATAGGAATATCAAGCTACGTCGAGATATGCGGCTTAGGCCCCTCAAGGGGAGTTAGGGCAACGGGCTTCGGCCTAGGGCTATGGGAGAGCACAACCGTCAGGGTCCATCCAACGGGTAAGGTCAGCGTCTACACAGGAGGCCATCCACATGGACAGGGGGAGGAGACGACCTTCGCCCAGATAGTAGCGGAGGAGCTGGGCATACCCATAGACGACGTGGATATAATACACGGCGACACAGGTGAAATCCCATTCGGCATGGGTACCTACGGCTCCAGAACAACGCCTGTGGCGGGAGGAGCGATAGCCCTAGCATGCAGGAGGATAAAAGAGAAGGCTAGGAAGATAGCAGCCTACATTCTGGAAGCTGGAGAGGCTGATGTAGAGTTTGAGGCAGGTAAGTTCTACGTTAGAGGGTCTCCTGAGAAGAGCGTACCTATACAGCAGGTGGCGTTAGCCAGCTACGCAGCAGGCGAGGGTGAGATTCCTCCGGGTATGGAGCCGGGGCTTGAGAGCACGGTCTTCTACGACCCTGAGAACTTCACCTTCCCCTTCGGAACCCACGTGGCGTTGGTGGAGATAGACCCTGAGACTGGGCAGGTTAAGGTGCTGAAATACGTGGCGGTAGACGACTGCGGCAGGCAGATTAACCCCATGATAGTCGAGGGCCAGGTTCATGGAGGTATAGTTCAGGGGATTGCCCAAGCCCTTTGGGAGGAGGCGCTATACGACAAAAACGGAAACCTACTCACCGCCACGCTCTCGGATTACGCAGTCCCAACAGCCGCGGATGTCCCCAGCTTCGTAACCGACAGCACCGTAACGCCGTCACCCCACAACCCGCTGGGGGTTAAAGGCGTAGGCGAGACAGGGACGATAGCCTCTACACCAGCAATAGTAAACGCGGTAGTAGATGCCCTAGCCCACCTAGGGGTTAAGCACGTAGACATGCCGCTGAGAGCGGATAAAATCTGGAAAATCCTAAAAGAAAAAGACATAGCCAAGTAAACTCCAAAAACTTAATTTCCATATTCTTAATTTCTTTCTATTATGAGCGGAGAGGGAGTAAGCTTCTTAGGAGAGCCTCTGCCTTTTAGCGAGTATATCGAGTTACCTAACTGGAGGCATAGGCATGTGGGTATAGAGGCTTACAGGGAGTTTTGGAGGAGGAGCGTGGAGAATCACGAGGATTTCTGGGCCTCTGTGGCTAGGGAGATTGAGTGGTTCAGCCCTTGGGAGAAGGTGCTGGAGAAGGGGGAGCATCCGCATGTGTATAGATGGTTCGTCGGAGGTAAGATTAACATCTCCTACCTATGCTTAGATAAACACGTCAGAGGCTGGAGAAAGAATAAACTAGCCCTGATATGGGAGGGAGAGCCTGTAGACGGTAAGGGAGAGCCTAGGGAGGTTAGGAAATTCACATACTACGAGCTGTGGAGGGAGATTAACAAGATAGCGTACATGCTTAAGGAGCTTGGGATTAAGCGGGGTGATAAAGTAGCCCTCTACATGCCTATGATACCTGAGCTACCTATGATGCTCCTAGCGTTGGCTAGGCTCGGGGCTATATTCACAGTCATCTTCAGCGGCTTCTCAGCCGAGAACCTAGCGATAAGAATAAACGACCTAGGAGCCTCGCTACTAGTCACCGCCGACGGCTTCTACAGACGGGGTAGGTTGATAAACCTGAAGGAGGTCGCAGACAAGGCATTAGAATCAACTCCATCTATTGAGAGGGTTATAGTAGTCAAGCGGGCTGGTAACGAGGTGAGAATGAAGCAGGGCCGTGATCTTTGGCTACATGAGGAGCTGGCTAAAACACCCGCAGCAGCATACGTGGAGCCTGAGAGGATGAACAGCGACGACATCCTCTACGTCCTCTACACCTCAGGAACCACCGGGAAGCCGAAGGGGATAATACACGACCACGGGGGGTATGCGGTGCTGCTCAACGCAACGATGAAATGGATATTCGACATAAGGGATGATGACATCTACTTCTGCGTCGCGGACATAGGATGGGTAACGGGGCATAGCTATATAGTCTTCGGCCCCATGATAGCCGGAGCTACTTTAGTTATGTACGAGGGTTCGCTGGACTACCCGGAGCCAGACAGGTGGTGGGCCATGATAGAGAGGTACGGAGTCTCGGTCTTCTACACAACCCCAACGGCAGTAAGGATGTTGATGAGGTTCGGGGAAGAACCTGTAAAGAAGCATAACCTATCCACGCTCAGGATAATCCACAGCGTAGGCGAGCCTATCAACCCCTCGGCATGGCGCTGGCTCTACGAGGTCGTAGGAGATAGCCGATGCCCAGTCGGATCAACGTGGTGGATGACTGAGACAGGAGGAATTATGATAAGCCACGCCCCCGGGCTTATGCTGGTTCCCCTGAAACCCGGGACAAACGGCATGCCACTACCCGGAGTTGACGCTGACGTGGTGGATGAGAACGGAGAACCTGTCAAACCCGGGGAGAGGGGGTTGCTGGTGATTAAGAAACCTTGGCCCGGCATGCCTGCTCCGCCTACCGGTATGTGGGGAGAGCCTGAGAGGTATAGGCAGGTTTATTTCGAGAAGATAAAGGATAGGGGGTTCTTCTTCAGCGGCGACTACGCGGTAAAGGATGGAGACGGCTACATATGGGTGGCGGGCAGGGCTGATGAGGTGCTTAAGGTGGCTGGGCATAGGATAGGGACATACGAGCTTGAGTCAGCCCTGGTCTCGCATAAAGCGGTAGCTGAGGCGGCGGTCGCAGGCGTCCCCGATGAGGTGAAGGGCGAGGTTCCGATAGCCTATGTCGTCCTGAAGGAGGGGTATAAACCAGGGCCTGAAATAGCTGAAGAACTTAAGCGATGGGTTAAGGAGTCCTTCGGACCCATAGCAGTTCCCTCCAACGTCTTCTTCGTAAGCAAGCTACCAAAGACTAGAAGTGGTAAGATAATGCGGAGGCTCGTCAAGGCCGTTGCTGTTGGAAAACCACTAGGCGATGTAACAACGCTGGAAGACGAGGCAGCTGTCGAAGAGGTTAGACAAGCCTACGAGGAGTTCACAAAAGCTTTGAGGGGTCAGAAAACCTAGAAAAACTATACGTAAATTACGTAAAATACATCAACTCAACTTAAATCCCTCAAACCCGATAAAACAAACGGTGAATATTATCATGCCCTATACCAGGCTTTTTGAAGAAGCGGTAGGTTTAGACCGTTTCGAGCTTGGTGGAAAGGGATATGGTCTTGTTGAGATGACCGCTAAGGGCCTGCCGGTCCCCCCGGGGATCAACATAAGCACCCAAGCTTGTAAGAGATACTACGCACTAGGAGGAAAGATTCCAGAAGGGTTGTTTGATGAAGTGAGGGATAAGATTAGAAGGCTGGAGGTAAAGGTAGGAAAACGCCTCGGAGACCCCGGAAACCCTCTCCTCGTCTCAGTCCGCTCAGGAGCACCATACTCCATGCCCGGCATGATGGATACTATACTAAACATAGGACTAAACGACGAGACTGTAGAAGGCCTGGCAAAGCAAACCAAAAACGAAAGGTTCGCATACGACGCGTATAGACGCCTGCTCCAGATGTTCGGCTCAACAGCCATGGGGGTTAAACGCGAACTCTTCGAAAAAATCCTAGAGGAGAATAAACAAAAGCTAGGAATAAAACACGATATAGAGCTTCCAACAGAGGTTCTCAAACAGATAGTAAAAGAGTTTAAAGAGATCATCAAGAGGGAGACGGGCAGGGAGTTTCCGCAAGACCCTTGGAAACAGCTGGAGATGGCTATAGAGGCTGTTTTTAAGTCTTGGAACAACGAGCGGGCTAGGGAGTATAGGCGTTTCTACGGAATATCAGACGACTTGGGTACGGCGGTGAATATACAGACCATGGTCTTCGGCAACATGGGGGAGGACTCAGGCTCCGGGGTAGGGTTTACTAGAAACCCATCTACGGGGGAGAAGAAGCTCTACGGCGAGTATCTCCCCAACGCTCAAGGCGAGGACGTGGTGGCGGGAATAAGAACGCCGATAAGCATAGAGAACCTGCCTAAGGAAATCTACAACCAGCTTGTTGAGGTGGCTAAGAAACTGGAGGAGCACTTCAAAGACATGCAGGATTTCGAGTTCACAGTGGAGCGGGGGAAGCTCTACCTGCTCCAAACCCGCAACGGAAAGAGAACAGCCCAGGCAGCGGTCAAAATAGCCGTTGACATGGCTAAGGAAGGGCTGATAACTAGGGAAGAAGCAATAATGCGGATATCCCCTAAAGAGATAACCCAGCTGCTACACAGGAGAATAGACCCCAGCGTCAAGGTTAAACCAATAGCCAAGGGCCTCAACGCATCTCCGGGAGCAGCGTCTGGTAAAGTGATATTCGACACCAACGAGGCCGCTGAGCTAGGAGCTAAGGGAGAGAAGGTCATACTCGTAAGGCCCGAGACCACGCCTGATGATATTAAGGGCATGATAGCTGCGCAGGGGGTTTTAACCAGCAGAGGGGGAATGACCAGCCACGCGGCGGTAGTTGCGAGGGGGATGGGCAAGCCAGCCGTAGTAGGATGCGAGGAGATCAAGATAAACATGGAGGAGGAATACTTCGAAGCACCCGCGGGTATTGTGGTCAGGAAGGGTGATGTAATAACAATAGACGGGTCAACAGGCTATGTGATGCTTGGTCAAGTCCCCACTGTGGAGCCTGAGCTTTCAAACGAGTTTAAAGAGCTGCTGATGTGGGCTGATGAAGTCAGGAGGCTTGGGGTTAGAGCCAACGCAGACACACCGGAGGCAGCTAAGAAAGCCAGGGAATTCGGAGCAGAAGGAATAGGGCTTTGCAGAACCGAGAGGATGTTCAACCAGCCGGATAGACTGCCGGTAGTTAGGGAGATGATAATGGCCACTACCGAGGAGGAGAGGAGAAAAGCGCTGGAGAAGCTGCTCCCCTTCCAGCTCAACGACTTTATCGAGATATTCAAGGTAATGAAAGGCCTTCCAGTAACAGTAAGGCTACTAGACCCACCGCTCCACGAGTTCCTACCTCCGGCGGAGGAGCTTATAACAGAGGTGTACGAGATGAAGCTAGGTAATGTGGATAAGAGGGAGATAGCTGAGAAGGAGAAGATACTCAAGAAGGTTCTGCAGCTGAAGGAGCATAACCCGATGCTGGGCCACAGGGGATGCAGACTCGCCATAAGATACCCGGAGATATACGAGATGCAGGTAACGGCCATACTGAAAGCTGCGATAGA
>DQVM01000095.1 GCA_015661775.1 Candidatus Caldarchaeum subterraneum
CAGCATAGGCCTTAGAATGCGCTCCGTAAAGGAGGATGAAACAGCTGCAGAAACAATAGGAGTTGATACGATGAAGTATAAGGTCTTGGCTAATGTCATAGGTTCTTTCTTCGCAGGCTTATCAGGTGGTTTATACACCACCTACACCTCCAGCGTTGGGGCTAGCATATTCTTCCTAGACCACCTGTTGAGGCTTATACTAATGTGGGGAATAGGAGGGGGCGGAACTATAATAGGCCCTGTAATAGGATCTTACATAGTAATACTCCTATCCGAGTACCTTAGGTTCATAGAGGAGTATAGACTAATCCTGCTGGGCATAGCTATGATACTTATAATGAGATACTTCCCAACAGGCGTGTATGGGTTGATACAACGCGAACTGGCTAGGCACGTGGTTAAGTAACGATCAACTAAGGTGCATAGACCATGCCGCTGCTGGAGATACGGAATCTTGTAAAACGATTCGGGGGAATAACAGCGGTAGCAGGGATTGACCTAGAAGTAAGGCGGGGAGAGGTAGTAGGTGTTATAGGCCCCAACGGCTCGGGGAAGACAACGTTGATGAACCTGATAAACGGCATAATAAAACCAGACGAGGGGGAGATAATATTCCAAAACCACCGCATAGCTGGATTCAAACCCCATAAAGTAGCAACACTAGGTATGGCTAGAACATTCCAGATAACAAAGGTCTTCAACGAGATGACGGTCTTAGAAAATCTACTAGCAACTCCATCTGCGGATAGTAGATGGAAGAGGGAAGAAAGAATAAAGAGAGCAGTAGATTTTCTTAGGTTTGTAGGTTTAGAAGACAAGATTAACGAGGCTGCGTCAACTTTGTCAGGAGGGCAGAAAAAGCTTCTCGAATTCGCTAGGGCGTTGATGCTTAACCCTACCTTAATGCTTCTTGACGAACCATTCGCAGGGGTTCACGTAAGCATAGTTACACGTTTATCCGAGTTGATAGAGCGTATGAAGATTGAGGAGAAGACGTTTATTATAGTAAGCCACGACATACATACAATATCCCGGCTGAGCGATAGGGTTGTTGTGATGAACGAGGGTAAGAAGATAGCTGAAGGTAAACCTGCGGAGGTCAGCGTTGATAGGGAGGTTATAAGAGTGTATTTAGGTGAGTAAGATGCCGCTTATAGTGGATAATATACAGTCAGGTTATACAAGCGATATAAACGTCTTAAGAGGCGTGTCTCTGAAGGTTGAAGACGGAGAGGTAACTGTTGTTCTAGGCCCCAACGGCTCGGGAAAATCTACACTACTCAAAACAATATACGGTTATCTCAAACCTACAAGGGGCCGGATCATGCTTGACGACACAGACATAACAGGTAGGAAACCCTATGAGATGCTTAAACTAGGCATAGCCTACGTCTCGCAGGAAAAGGGAATCTTTTCCAAACTTACTGTCGAAGAAAACCTGAAAACAGGCCTATGGATATACCGTAGGGACAAAAACATGATACATGAAAAGCTCAACGAAATCTACGAGCGATTCCCCCTGCTGGAGAGCCGGCGGAGGGAGAAGGCCACTTTCCTAAGCGGAGGCCAGCAGAGGATGCTGCAGATAGCTAAGGCTCTGCTGGCCAATCCAAGGTATATACTAATGGACGAACCCTCCACGGGTTTATCACCAGTTGCCGTAGAGGAGGTATTCAAAATAATCAAAACGCTTAAACAAGAGGGGAGATCAATACTGCTGGTTGAGCAGAATGTGAGGAAAGCAATTACTGTGGCTGATTACGTGTATATAATTGAGCTGGGTCAGAATAAAGTTAGTGGTAGCAGAGAGGAGATGGAGGATAAGCTGGCTGAGATACTTGGGATATGGGGCTTCAGAAGGTAGCTATAGTAAATCCCCTGCTTATATGCTCAGCTACAACAGTAGCGGCGTCGTCTGCTACTACAAGCTGCTTATCAAACCTATTCTCAAGCCCATATACCTTTAAATTCCCGTGACAAACCCTAGGAAGAACCCCGTATTCCTTTAACTCCTTCAAAAACCTCTCAACTACACCATAGTTCTCAACGGAGGTATCCAGCAGAGTAACCCCAGGCCCCACGAACAATATACCTACCTCATCCACCATTCTTCCTTTAACCAAGTTACGGGCTATCCTAAGGCCCTGCCTAGCCCTCTCAAAAGAATCCCAACCCGATGTAATCACTACCAGCAGCTTACCGGCCATAAGCATAAACTCTCTGCGATAGTATTTATAGTGAATTTACCATATTAATTACATGCAAACCCCTGAAGTAACTGTTGGAGATATAATGCAGCATGAGTTTGAAAGTGTTCATGTTGACGAACCGCTTACCAAGGTTTCAGGCATATTCTCGACAAAGGATATTCCGATAGTTGTGGTTGTTGATGATAATAGAGAGTTTTACGGGGTTTTGGTGGAGCGTGTTCTCCTACGGCCTCATCTCAACATAGCTGAAACCAAGGCAGGTACTTTAGCCGTTAAAACACCGTATATAACACGTGATACGAGCATCTACGACGCAACACGCAGGATGGTGGAGAACAACTTGAAGGCTCTCCCAGTAACAGAAGGTAAAAAACCCATAGGTATCGTTTCAGTTCATGACATAGCGGAGGCGTCTAAGGAGGTTCTACGCAGAATAAAAGTTAGGGAGGTTATGACTGATAATCCAATATCTGTATCGGTATCAGATACTATAGGTAAGGCTATATCGTTGATGAGGGAGAACGGTATATCAAGGCTACCTGTGTTAAACCGAAACAAGCTGGCTGGCATAGTTACTGTCCACGACATCATAGAGAAGGTGATTAAACCTAGAGAACGGGCTACACGTGGGGAGATATCGGGTGAGAAAGCAAAAACACTAAGCAACAAGATTAAGGATATAATGACGACGCCAGTATATACAGCCCTCCCAGACGACACGCTTGCAACAGCCTTAGAGAGAATGAAGCAACATGACATATCCTGCCTCGTAGTAGTTAAGGACTCCAACGTAACTGGAATAATAACACTAATGGATATACTCTCCCCCCTAGCAGCATACGGCGAGGAACGTAGAGAAGGAATAATGATACAAGTCTCTTACAATAAGCTACCTAACATACCCCATGAGGATAAGAACAGAGTTATGGAGATGGCGGAGCGATTTGTAAAGAAGCTAGAAGAATCCCTAGGAAACGGCTACTTAACACTCTACTTTAAAGAGCATAAGGAGAAACACGGAGAAATGCACCTAATCCACTGCAGAGCCCGGTTAAAGACGGATAAATACCAGTTCGTGGGAACGGGTGAAGCGTGGAGGGCCGACTTCGCAGCTAGAGAAGCATTATCTAGGATAGAACGCCAAATACTGATAAGAAAGGAACTGGCCAGAAGATATCCATACGTAGATGAGATATTTAGTCAACTTGTTGACTTCTATTAGATTTCTCCTCTTCCTCCATTAACTTCCTATAATCCTCTTCGCTCATCTCGATTATTACAGGGCCTACGTAGTTGCAGGAGCCGCATTTATAGAGTTTCCCTAGGTATCCGCCTAGGTATAAGCTTATGTTCCTGCTCTTGCAGAAGGGACATATCTGAGGCATGTTAATCTTATTTATCCTCCTTTCTATCTTCATCAGATTGCGTTGACTGCTCAGCCTTCTTAAGCTCCTCTTCCAGTTCCCGTTCAATCTCCTCTATCGGTTTAGGAGGGGGTGTGGTGGCGAGAGTATAGCCTATCCAAGCCAGAATCCCTAAAACCCCAGCAACTGCTACGAAGGCTGTTATCTTTATTATAAGTTGCCAAAATACCGAGAAGAAGACTAACCATGCGTAAGCTATTATTCCGAGGGTGCAGAAAACCATGACCACTGCTCCGAGTATCTGGTCTTTGTTCATGTCTTCCTCTTCTTGTTGATGATATTGTGGGTTATAAACTTAAAATTAAGATTAACATTATTCATTAACTTTGATAGTGGATTGACCTCCACCAGGCTTAAGGTGAATATTGAATATGGTGACTTGAGGGCTGAGTTTGAGGGTGACCCCTCTGAGGTTTATGCTAGTGTTATCAGGTTTTTGGAGAAGGCTATACCCACGTATTCTCTAGCTTCTAGGATAGCTTACTCAACTGACCTGCAAACTCTGTTGGAGCAGCTTTCGGATATAATTGCTTATAACCAGAGGGAGGGGGTGCTCTTTCTGAAGCCTATAAACGCTCTCCCAGCGGCTGATGCTATTCTGTTGTTTCTGGCTAAGCGGTATATCGAACATGCTTTAGGGCTTCGGGACTCCCCCACCGCTAGTTTTTCCGAGATACAATCAGCTATAGGCAAGCCTGACAAGACGGTGTCAGGTAGATTGAGTGAACTGCTGCAGAAGGGTTATGTAAGGCGTTTAGATAGGGGAGATTATACGATAACAACGCTGGCTCTTAAGATGCTAACCGAAGCACAGCCTAAGCCTCATCCCTAGTCTCCAGCCTCTCTCCCAGCTGCTCAGCCCTCATCTTACGGGGAACGGAGTATACGTAGTTTCTTGCCTCACCTTCTCTCACCAGCAAACCCATCCTAACCATATCCAGTAGAACATGGGCTATCGCTGTCCGGTCGTAGTTGTATCCCCTGCGAGCCATTTCAGAGGAAACCTCCGCCAAGCTCCTAGGAGTGTTAAACCACCCCTCCTGCAGCAGCTCTTCAACAATCCCCCTGCACGTAACGTTCTTCGCCACCCGCCGCTCAGTAAGCACCCTACTCTCCTCCTGAGGCTGTGTAGCTTTTATCGCCGATACTACCTGCTTCACGGCCTCCTCCAGCTTCTCAGGAGGGGCCTCTATCTCCACGGTTGTGTTCCCTATTGTTATTCTTACTTTTACGTTGTTCATGTTTCATCTTGCTCAACTTGAGCAACATTTATATTCAATCCAAAACCAACTAAATAACAGGAGGAGCGGGGAGATGATTGAACCACAATTTGCACACCAATCATTACAACAATACAATATAGAGGAAGTACTTAAAGCATTCTCTCAAGTCGCCCGTGTATCAGGCTTAGCCAGCCCCTCCCCGCTCTACAGCGAGGTGGGTGTTGAGGCTGGGGATGACTGGGATCTTGAGCCCAACCTCTCTCTAGATGGATTATCGCCTATTACGCTTTTCTATGAGAATGGTGTTAGGCGGAAGGTGGTGGCGTGTGATACGTCTACGATAAAGCTTGCCGAGGGGCCTTTCGGTGGTGTATGGGCTATAAGAGGCGCTGTGGTGGAGAGGGAGGGGGACGGGATAAATCTAAGCATATACGGGCCCTTCATCTACCTGCTCTCACCCAACTCGGTTTCAAGGATTATTAAACTGCTGAAAAACTCGCTTGGGTTGCATGACTTTTCCATCCCCAGCATGGACGTGGCCCATCGTGTTGTTGCGGGGTTGTTTGAGAAGCTCCTGCAGCAGCATGTTGCATCTAAGCTGGACAAGGGCATACTCCTAGTAGACGGCTCGCTGACCGCAGGCCCTATAGATAGCCCAATAAAAGCAGTAAGCAACGTAATAAGAAAATCAAAACACTACGGCTCAGGGGTTATAGCATTCGCGAAGTCCAGCAAACTGAGGCTTCTAGGCCAGAGGATAACCTCAATCGCCAACGGATGCGAGCCTCCTTATCTAATAAGCTTCAGGGGAGGCATAAGGATGAAGCCAAACCACCACATACTGGGTGAGGTGTATGTAGCTCATCTTTCAAAGGTTTTCTTCCCCTTCAGAATAGACGTAGCTTCCAGAGACGATAAGAATCCGGTCAGGTTGGTTGAAGACCTGCTGAAGAGCGATAGCCTAGTCTACGGATACCCGGAGACGCTTATACTAGCACATCAATACTCGACATTCAACAGAATAGACATTCTAAGCATGCAATCCAGCATAGAAACCGCCACAAACCACAAGATAATCAACCACCCAGACATTAGAGAATCCCTCTTCGCACCCTTAGATAACGGGTGAATTACGTGAGAATCCTACAAAAACACAAAGATACTATAGAGATACTCTGTAAACCTGATGAAATAGACTTTAACATAGGCGACTACCTAGTAGCTTGGAGCGGTGATAAGGCCCTTCTTATGCAAGTCATAGACGTAGCCTACGCCGATATACCGGGGGTTACTGAGGATATTCTAAGGGACCTATCAGCAGAAGAGGTTAACGGAAGAAGCCTCTTCGACCCCTATAACGTCTCATCCCTTAGCATACTGATGCGGGAAATAAGGAAAGTAACAGCCAAGATAAGAGGAGTGATTAACAACAGCCATATAACCACTAACAGTACATGGCTACCCAACAGGTTCTCAGCCAAGATAGTAAAGGCAAACGACAAGCTAATGAAAATAACTCAAAACGAGCAGAACAGCAACTTAATAACCTTAGGAACCGTCGATGGCGTTTCATTCGGAATAACGGTAAACGCACTTGACGGAAGACTAACTATAATCACAGGTAAGAAGGAAAGCGGAAAATCCCACATGGCTAAAATCCTAATTGAAGGACTTGTTACACACGGCGCGTCTGTCATGGTTCTGGACGTTAACGGCGAATATACCAGCCTAGGATACAGAATAGATGGCGGCGAAAGTCATTTGATGGAGAGAATGCTAATCCTAGAACCCGGAGAAAACTTCACAACAACAATATCAGAAATAGGCTTAGGCTGTATGCTGGATATACTAGAGCATGTCTACAACACGCCTTCAACAAGCTGCAGGGAATTCTCCAGAATATGGAAGATGATAGAGAGGAGAGAGGGGAAAGTAAGCTTCGAAATGCTAGTGGATACGCTTTCGCATATTCAGATGAACGAGTCTGTTAGAGAGGCTCTCATGTCTAGGATGAACTCCATAGAGGCCAGCGGGTTCGTCAACGAGGAGAGAAACCCTACAGACTTAAAGTCCATACTCCATAACAGCGGAGAGGGGAGGTTAGTCATAGTCGATCTCCTCAACCTAATACCAGCTACCCGCAGGTTAATCGTGGAGTATCTGCTTACAAAACTCTCAAGCCTCCTTAAAAACAACATGATAAACCCTATATTCCTCTTCGCTGAAGAGGCTCATCTCTATCTGAGGGAAACCTACTGGGAGGATATAGTAACCCGCATGAGGCATTTAGGCCTCTTCCCAGTATTCATAACAAACCAGCCTGACACGATACCGGAGGCGGTATATAGACAGGCCGATAACATTTTCCTCTTCAACTTCTCCAACGAAAATGACTTAGAGAGAATATCTAAAGCAGCGAGGATAGACGCTGAATCGGTTAAGATGCTGGGCAAAACGCTCCCTCCTAGATACTGCCTCCTGATAGGGAGGATGGTGTCAGACATACCGGTAATGCTGAAGGTTAGAAGCAGTGAGTTAAAAACCATGGGATACACCAGGATTTTCTTTAGGAATGACACCAAGAGGCAGGGGGAAACTTATTGGAGAAATTCTGAGGCTATACACTGAGAAGAAGAGAGATTTAGAGGCTAGGATAAGAGAGTTTAAAGAGATGAAATGCTCTAGCCCCGATAGGCTCTTTGAGGAGCTGGTATTCTGTATATGCACCCCCCAGACTAAGGCTCGGGCAGCGGATAACGCTGTAAGGGAGCTGCGGGAAACGGGTGCTCTCTTTTCAGACTCTAGGGAGGAGATAGCTTATATCCTGAGGAAAAACGGAGTCAGATTCCATAATAACAAGGCCCGCAGCATAGTCGAAGCTAGAAAGATTCTCCCCAGCACGCTACCTAAAGTGCTGGAGACAGCTGATAGAAACCCTCAGGCGGCTAGGGATTTCCTAGTCCTAAACGTAAGAGGCTTGGGCTTGAAAGAGGCAAGCCACTTCTTACGTAATATAGGATACGACAACCTAGCAATAATAGATAGACACATACTAAGGACGCTCATAAACCTGGGGGAGGTTGATAACATGCCTAAGACACTAACCCGCAGGAGATACTTGGAGGTTGAGGAGAAGTTTATAAGACTGGCCAGCAAGCTAGGGATTAAACCAGCCGAGCTGGACCTAGTAATGTGGGCTATGCAGACTGGTGAAATCTTCAAATGAAGAATGGAATACAGTTCTCCGAGGAACTGCTTAAGTTACTGAGCGAATTACCCGGTGTTGATTTTGAGAGGCTTTTAGAGAGCTACAACACACCGCTCCCAGAGTCTATAAGGATAAACACACTTAAAACTACTCCAAGCGAATGTATAGAGATGCTGGAGGAAAATGGTTTTTCACTTACTAAAATCCCATGGACAAGATACGGCTATTATGTCGAGCCTAAGGATAGGATAGCCGAGACGCTGGAGCATATGCTGGGTCTGGTGTATATGCAGGGTCCTGTCTCTATGCTGGTGGCTGAGGTGCTTGACGTAAAACATGGAGATAGGGTTCTAGACCTCTGCGCAGCTCCGGGAAGCAAATCAACCCAGATAGGCCAGTATCTAGAAAACTCAGGAGCTTTAGTAGCCAACGACATATCCTACGAAAGGATAAAAGCCCTCTCATCCAACCTACAGCGCTGCGGCGTCGTAAACGTAATAATAACTCTAAAAGACGGCAGGATGTTCGGGAGGCGATACCCCGATACGTTTGACAAAGTATTAGTAGACGCTCCTTGCAGTAGCTTAGGGATAATATCCAGGGACTGGAGCATAGCAAAGCGGTGGCGCGGTAGAATTAGCGAGAGAATGAGCAGGCTTCAGCTGGGCCTTATTACCTCAGGATTTGACGCCCTAAAACCGGGAGGTACTCTAGTATACGCCACATGCACGTTGCATCCTTTGGAAAATGAATGGGTTATAGACCAGCTGCTGGAAAGAAGGTCGGGAAAAGCCAAGTTGTTGGAGATAAAGATAGAGGGGATAAAATATTCTAAACCTATAGTAGAGTGGAACGGGGATTTCTTCCATCCGGAAGTTAGTAAATGTATAAGAATATACCCTTACCAAAGCGGTGCTGAAGGGTTCTTCATATCTAAGATCACTAAGACGTGGGCAGATTATGAAGCGTGAGAGGATAGATAAGAGCGTCAGGGAGAAGATAGAGCAGGAGGCCAGGCGAGTATATGGTATAAGGAGCTTCTTTAACGATTATGAATTATTCATGAGCGGGGAGGGGAAGATAAGAGCTACTACTAGAGAAACAGCTGAGTTGGCTGAGTATTTGAAGAAAGTGGATAGCGTTGGTGTTTACGTAGCTAAGTATAGGAGGTGGGGTTTAACCTTCTCCATCGAGGGAAGCCAGATTCTAGATGGGGTTATAGAAAGGAATGTTATAGAGCTAACCCGTGAAGAGGCTAAACGATGGATGACAGGAGCACCAGTGGAGCTTAAACCGGAGCATAAGATAGAGGGGAAGTTCGTTGTAGCAAAATATAGGCGGTTCTACCTCGGCTCAGGAGTGATGGGGAGGGATGGGAAAGTATATCCGCTTATACCTAAATGGCGTAGGATACCTAGCGAGTAGCCTAGAACCTAGATATGCTCACCTTATACGGAAGGTACATGTTAGTATGGTATATAACATAACCCTCAACACCAACCACGCTGGAGAAAACCCCTACCTGACTCTGAATCTCAACAGCAGGAGTAAACCACCCCTCGACAAAATCCATGACATAAACACCAAACAATACACCAGCATCACCACTATTCTCAACAACATTAACTAACTTAGAATAGAAGAAATCAACAGTAAAATTACCAAATATACGCCTACTTCTAATATTCCTAACCCAAGGGTCCGTCTCGACTACAAGATAATCAACGTAACCTGAAATCACGTTAACGTATCTAGCATCAACGTAAACAGGGTCTATCTCAAGGAACACTTCAATATCTGAGAGGGGTTTCACCTCGTCTATTGACTTTAGCAACTGTAGTATGCTCTCCTGAGCTTCCTGAGACTTGCTCCAGTCAATAAACATGATATACACCCCATCGAATCCGATATCCTCCACCAGATTCATAAGTTCCTTAGCGAAAAAATCTGCGTATATCGTTCCGTTATATTCTCCCCCCGCTATTCTTCTCTGGAAGTATATCATCCCATCCTCATCTATAAGCTCTGGATGCTCCTGCGTTAGCCATGTTGCGTTATATCCATGAATACCGAAGTATATTGAGCTGTAATATGCCTTAACGTATATTCCCAGCAAAACCCTATACCCCTCGCCCCTTAATTGTCTTGTGAGATTCTTAACATCGGAAAGCTTCCACGTATCTATTCCTAGTCTGAACCGGGAGTTGCG
>DQVM01000145.1 GCA_015661775.1 Candidatus Caldarchaeum subterraneum
AACCCCCTTGGCTAATACCCTGCCCTGCGTCCCCGTCCCGCGGCGGATTAGGTTGGCGTTTAGGTCGAATCTCTGCTCTCCCCCTCCGAAGATTATCTCCAGGTCGTTGACTGATGAGCCGTCTCCCTCCATCCTGCTGTCTACCCTGACCTTAGAGACCTTGCCCCCTATCAGGGAGCCTACCCATGTTACTGAGCTATCCCTCCCCGTCTCTACGCACCGTTCCGCTATGAAGTTGATGTTCTCGCCTACGTTCTGGAGGGCAGCATATCTTACACCCGCCCCGTTCTCTAGGTAAAGCTCGTTCACCACCCCCAGCAGACCCTCTCCACCCTCCTCGCCTGGGCCGTAGTACTCCTCTATCACCGAGAGCCTGCTGTTAACCCCCGCCAAGACCATCACCTGGCCCAACGCAGCTTTCCCACCTTTAGAAACAACCCAGAGAACCCTGAATACCCTGTCAACCTCAACACCGTCGGGTATGTATATTACGTATCCTGTTGTGAAGAGGCCGTTGACGAGGGCTGCGTATTTGCTGCTTTCATACCCAACCAGCTTGCTCCCGAATATCTCCTTCATCTTCTCAGGAACCTCCTTAAGGGCTTGGTGGAGCGTGAGGAGCCTAACCCCCCGCCTCTCCAGCTCTTTCGGCAGGTTAACGTAGGCAGGCGAGCCGTCTACGTCAACTACCACAGGCTCTTCCTTATCCTCCGTCAACGCCTTAAACTCACGGGGTATCTCAACACCCCCGTCTAGGCCTTCAGGTATCTTGAGCAGGAGCTCCTCGCTTATCTCAGGCGCTTCATGGTGCCTTATGTAGAGCTGGGAAGGCTCTGTGGGGAGGACCCTGTACATCTCAACGCTCTTGGCCCTGAACTGCCTCAGCCAATCCGGCTCGTTAAACCCTCTGCTCAGCTCCTCCGGTAGGTTGCTTAGAAGCTCGCTCAACACCCGCTCACCAACAGCAGCATGTAGTTACTACACGGTCCTAACCCTAGGGTTTTATTAACCCTTTAGCAGCTACATACCCTAGAGCGGGTTAAAGGATAATAGTAGCTCGGATTAAGCTCACCCGGCTGAAGCTGGTATGTCTAGAAGCTTCGTCATGTACGGGTTTGGGGAGATAGGGCGGTTGATAACCCGGACAGCTATTGGGAGAGGTTTTGAATGTGTAGGCGTTATAGATATCAACCCGTCGCTAACCGGCCGTGACGCGGGGGAGGTTCTGGGAACTGGGGAGATGGGGGTTGAGATAACAGGGGATGCTGAGGCTGTTATCAAGGAAACCAGCCCCGATGTGGTTATACACGCAACCGGAAGCTACTTGGACAGGATATACCCGCAGCTCAGCCTCTGCGCAAGGCTGGGCGTAAAGCTGGTATCAACATGCGAGACCCTAGTATACCCTTACTACAGATACCCAACCTTAGCGGAGCAGCTGGATGAGGAGGCTAGGAATAACAACGCAACGATAATAGGGGCTGGAGTAAACCCGGGTTTTCTCTTCGACTACCTGCCCGCTGTGATAACTGCCTCATGCAACGAGGTGAGGGCGATAACTGTAACCAGAAGCTTGGATGCTGCGAGGAGGAGGGAGGCGTTCCAGAGGAAGATAGGCGTGGGGATGGATGAGGAGAGCTGGAGGAAAGCAATGGCTGAGGGGGCTATAACAGGCCACGTAGGCTATGCGGAGTCAGCGGCCCTGCTGACGGAGATGCTGGGCCTAACGCTAAGGACTGTGAGGGAAAAACAAGAGCCTATACTAAACCAAGGGGGTAGGGCAAAAGGCCTAGTAGGGACGGCTGAGGCTGAGACCAAAGAAGAGACGAGAATAACCCTCCGTTTCATAGCAGCCGTAAACCAAGAGGATTATGATGAAATAAAGATAGAAGGAGAACCCGGCGTAACATGGCGGAGCACAGGGACGAGGGGAGACGAGGCAACCGCAGCAATAATACTAAACACAGCAAACCTAATAACCAAAACAGACCCAGGCCTAAAAACCCTAAAAGACATACCACCCCTCAGGCTACAGAAATAAGTAAATAAGAGTCTGCAGCCGGAGAACCCCTAAGATAACTAAAGCAGGAGACTACGGCAAACCATAGGAGCCAGGCTCTCTAAAGCCAACCCCTCAATATTTTAAATAATAGCCCTCAGAACTATCTCAAACCTAGGCGGGAAGGGCCGGTGGTCTAGCGGCTATGACGCCGCGCTTACGACGCGGAGGGCGCCGGTTCGAGTCCGGCCCGGCCCATTTATCTATTCGTTTTCGGCTGTTAAGGTATTTGGGGATGGGTTGAGCTGGTGGTTGGTGGATTCGTAGCTGTTATCGTCGTTGATATCCTTTTTACGCTGGTCCTTATGGATAAGGTTCTCGGCGTGTATTGAGGTTATTATTTCTTCCTGAGGTTTTCCCCTGTAGGGTGGGGTGATGGGTGGAGGCTGGGCTGTGTGGAAGGATTTATTAAACCAGTAGTAGAAGGAGAGTCTGGAGGTTCTTTGGCGGGGGCGTGGCCTAGCAAGGTAGGGCGTCGGGCTCCAGATAAGCAGTAAGCTGGTCGGAAGAAACCCGAAAGCCGTGGGTTCAAGTCCCACCGCCCCCATAAACAGCCAACCAACCCAAGAAAGGTAATACGTTTTTCAGGAGGGGTTATAAAGAAAGCCGCTGCAGAGAGGGGCCTGAAAAGTGAAAACCCAAAACTCCCCAGAAAAACAGGCTTATTCGCTTATCAACGGAAAAACCAAACAAAAAGTATAAATAAAACCCAAACCATAAAATAAGTGCCTTACCGCGAACCCGAAAAGGAATTGAAAGTATATTTCGTATTTCTTAGCTAACTTACAGACATCCTCCGCGAATCCGAAAAGGAATTGAAAGGAAACACCGTAAACGCAATAGTCATCTTAACACCTTCACGCGAATCC
>DQVM01000036.1 GCA_015661775.1 Candidatus Caldarchaeum subterraneum
ATGGATAAGGCTATAAGCGATATAGGTTATAAGATGCTCAAGGAGCAGATAACCCTTAGTATCAGTGGGATGCACTGTGCGTCTTGTGTCCAGCATGTTGAAGAGGCGTTGAAGGGTGTGGAGGGCGTTGTTAACGTCTCTGTTAACCTGATGACTGGGAAGGCTGTGGTAGACGCTCTTCCTGATACTGATAAGCGGGCGTTGATAAAAGCGGTGGAGAACGTGGGTTACGGAGCGTCTGAGGAGGTTTCAGCCGAGAGCGTCGCTGAGCGGGAGAAGATGGAGAGGCAGAGGGAGATAAGGAGCTGGATGATAAACCTAGCCATAGCGACGCCTATAGCGGTGCTGGTCTTAATAGGAGAGTTTAGGAAGTACCTGACGCCTTACATCCCCATCCCAGAATTCCTAGAATCACCTTTAACACTCTTTATACTCACATCTATATCCGTCTTCGGGCCTGCTAGGCAGTTCTTCATACGCTCTGCGAAGAGCCTTATACACGGCTCAGCTGATATGAATCTACTATACGCAGTAGGGATAGGGTCTGCGTATATCTTCAGCTCAATACATGGATTTTATCCCCTCGCAGCGGGGTTCCCAACCTGGTATAAGGCTGCTGCCCTGCTTGTAGCTTTTATAGTCCTAGGCAGGCTACTTGAGGCGCTAACCCGTGGAAGAACTTCAGAAGCAATTAGACGCCTCATGTCCCTCAAACCGCAGACAGCCCGCGTAGTTAGGGATGGGGAGGAAATCGAGATACCCGCTGACGAGGTTCAGGTGGGGGATATAGTGCTGGTGAGGCCTGGGGAGAAGATACCTGTAGATGGGGTGGTTGTGGAGGGCTATTCATCCGTTGACCAGTCTATGATAACCGGGGAGAGCATACCGGTTGATAAGAAGGCTGGAGACGAGGTTATAGGGGCTACGATAAACAAGACGGGATTTCTCAAGGTTAGAGCCACTAAGGTTGGGAAGGACACTGCCCTGGCTCAGATAATTAAGCTTGTTGAACAGGCTCAGCAGACGAAGCTACCTATACAGAGGCTAGCCGACTGGGTGGCGGGGCATTTTGTAGTCGCCTCGCTTACAATCTCCCTTATTGCGTTTGCATTCTGGTTCTTCATAGGGTATCAGCAGTTCTTCATACCTAGAGGCGGCGAGATGTGGGCAGGGTTCTGGAGGATAGTAGCTCCCGACATAACTGCCGGCATCCTGTCGTTAATCATAGCAATAGCTATACTCGTCATAGCATGCCCCTGCTCCGTTGGAATAGCCACGCCTGCGGCGGTTATGGTTGGGATAGGGAAAGCAGCAGAGAACGGCATACTCATACGAGAAGGAGATGCGCTAGAGATATGCCATAAACTAAATACCGTAATCTTCGACAAGACAGGGACCCTAACACGTGGAGAACCTTCTGTAACAGACGTGCTGCTCCTGAAGCCTGTAGCAAAGCTGGTCGCAAACCCCAGGCCTATAGAGAGCGGGGATGATATATTGATGCTGGCTGCGTCTGCGGAGATTAGGTCAGAGCATCCGCTTGCCCAAGCTATAGTTAAACACGCTAAGGAGAGGGGGTTGGAGATACCTGAGCCGAGTGAGTTCGAGGCTATTCCGGGCCATGGTGTTAAGGCTACGTTAAACGGCAAGACAATACTGTTGGGTAATGTGAGGTTGATGGAGAGGTTCGGCGTGGATGTGTCTTGGTTAGGTGATGAGGTAAGGAAGCTTGAGGAGGAGGGGAAGACGGTCATGATACTAGCCTACGACGGCGAGGCGCTAGGGGTTATAGCGGTGGCTGATACGCTGAAACCCAACTCGGCTGAGGCTGTTAAGAAGCTGCAGCGCATGGGTATAGAGGTTGTCATGCTCACAGGCGACAACGAGAGGACAGCGAAGGCAATAGCGGGGAAGCTGGGGATAAAGAGGGTATTAGCAGAGGTCCTCCCACATGAAAAGGCGGAGGAAGTTAAGAAACTCCAGATGGAGGGTAAGAAGGTTGGTTTCGTAGGAGATGGTATAAACGACGCCCCAGCCCTAGCCCAGGCAGATGTAGGAATAGCTATAGGAAGCGGAACCGACGTAGCTATAGAGGCTGGAAAGATAGTGCTGGTGAAAGACGACCTACGGGATGTGGTTAACGCAATATACCTAAGCAAGAAAACCATGAGCAAGATAAAGCAAAACCTACTATGGGCGTTCGGCTACAACGCAGCCGCAATACCAATAGCAGCAGGCGCCCTCTACCCGTCAACAGGGTTTATAGTAAGCCCGGAGCTAGCTGCGTTGCTGATGGCTTTAAGCAGCGTCTCGGTAACGTTGAACAGCCTAACGTTAAGATGGGTGAAACTACACAGGTAAGAAGAGGTGGTTTAGATGAGGTACGCGTCAAAAGCTACGCTTCTGGGTATATGCCTGCTGGCATCCCTTGGGGTAACGGCCCTCTTCACCCTAGCCGCCGCAAGCCTGGGAACCTACACGCAGATAGACATAACCATAGGAACTACATGGTTCTTCACAATCTCCTTCATAACATCCATGCCTCTTCTAATACCCAAGCTTAGGAAGAGGCTGGAAAGATAAGATGAAGGATAAGCTACGGCTGGCGTTGGATGAAATTGACTATAGGATACTTAACATACTGCAGGAGGACAGCCGTATACCAATAAGCAAGCTGGCTAGGCAGGCTAGGGTAAGCATACCAACCGCAAGGCAGCGGATAAACAGGATGATAAAAGAGGGTGTAATACAGCGGTTCACAGTCCTGCTAGACCCCAGCACAATCCTAGGGTATGACGTCTTCATAGGCATCAACGTGGCGCCTGCATCCCTTATGCAGGTTGCGGAGCAGCTGAGGAAGCTAGACAACGTCATAGGGGTATATAGATCAGTTGGCGAATACGACCTGCTGGTAAGGCTTTCACTATCCAGCTACACAGAGCTGGACGAGTTCCTGGCTAATGCGATATCAAAAACACCCGGCATACAATCTGTAAAAACCAACATCATCATAAGCATCTTGAAGGATGAGCCGAGCCCCCGCCTAAAGCCAGGTAGGGGTATAAGGATATACTGCGCAGTCTGCGGCAAGGAGATAAAGGAGATACCCATTAAACGCGTCGTTGAGTCTAAGGAGTATTACCTATGCTGCAGCACATGCGCCAACTTGTTTGACGAGAGAACTGCTTGGAACTACTCTCCTTAAATAATTAGGTATATTAATTGTTGTTTTTCTGTGTTTCTTGAGCCGTTTTGGGCCTGATGAAGCTTAATCAAGTTACGTTGATTACGCCCCGGAGTGAGCTGGGCTCCGTTATGGAGGAGCTTTATGAGTTTGGTTTCTTCCATCCCGCTGGTGAGGGGGAGCGGGACCCTGTTCTGAGGGAGCTGGAGCGGAGGGTTGATAAGAATCTGGTGGCGCTGGAGCTGGTTATACAGGAGCTTAACATAAGGGCTGAGGCAGGTGTATTGGAGCAGCTGGCGGGTAGGCGAATAGCGGAGCAGAGGGAGTTTACTGCAGATGACATAAACGAGCTACTGGACAGGCTGGACTCTGAGGCGGGGCCTTTGATAAACGAGTTGAACAACCTGCTGGAAACCCGCAGGAGGCTAAGAGAAGGCCTCAACAGCATGTACCCTATCCTGGAGGGGTTGAAGCTGGTTTCAGGTTTGAACATAGACCTCAACACGCTTGGGAGGATAAGGCGTTTCTACGTGCTTCTGGCTGTTGTGCAGCAGCGGGAGGTGGCTGAGCTCCGTAGATCCTTGACGGAGGCTGTAGTGGTGGAGCATCCCCTCCAACGGGGCTACTCAGCCACGTTGATAATAGCCAACATCAGAGACGCAGATAGGGTTGATAGGATAGTTAAGGGCCTTGGGGTAAGGCCTTTTGACATCCCCCGTGACCTTCCTCAGAATACCTCGGAGGCGTTTAAGGTTTTCTCTGGGAGGGTTGCGGAGGCTGAGAACAAGCTAAGGGAGGTGGAGGATAGGCTTAACACATATACTATGCGGGAGGCGTCTAAGCTGCTCGCCTTAAGGGATGCTTACAAAGTCCTGAAGGAGGCGGTCCACAGGCTAGCGCCGACAGGTATGCTTAAACGCTTCGCAGTCGTCAAGGGATACATACCGGAGAACCTCACGGAGGAGTTCATCAGAAGGTTCGGCTCCAAGTATCCTGTGTATTCCTCACATCCGAGGCAGCTCCACCACGGCCATGAACACGGCGGGGAGGGGGGTGAAACATCCAAACCCCCCACGCTCCTCAGCAACAAGGGGATAGTAAAGGCCTTTGAGAACATAACAAAGGTTCAGGGAATCCCAGGGTATTTTGAGATAGACCCAACCCCATTCGTTGCTTTCTTCTTCGCCATCTTCTACGGTATTATGTTCGCAGACCTTGGGCAGGGGATTATTATCTTCCTCTTCTCCCTGTTTATGCTGAAGAGGACTACGGGTAATCTTAGGCTCTGGGCCATGCTGCTGGCCGTTCTAGGGGTCTCCTCCAGCATAGGCGGGTTTATGATAGGCGAGGCCTTCGGGTTTAAGATTGGGAAGACCATACCTACACCGGGTATACTGGAGCTTGTGGAGGTGCATAACGGGACTAAGCAATTCAACATAGCAGAGGTTCAGAAACTACTCATCTTCACAATACTAATGGGGGCGCTGCATATTGTTGTTGGCTATGTCCTGAGCATAGTCAAGCTGGTTAAGAACGGGGAGGCGCTGGAGGCGTTCACCTCCAAGATACCTACCCTCACTATGTATCTATTCGGCATACTCTTCGCCTTAGCTTTCTTCGGAGCTGGGGGTAGGATGGAGAATATCATGACAGAAGACGCGCCGGCTCCGTTGATAGGCCTTCCCACCAGCTTGGTGGGTACTGTAGGTATAGCGGGGGCTATTGCGAGTATATTCGCGCTTCTCTTCGGCAAGCTGGCTGCGGGGTTTGCTGGCCTAGGCCCTAAGGTGGGTTTCGTATCGGCTATAGGCCAGGGGCTGCTGGAGGTTTTGGAGAACATAATCCACTTCCTCTCCAATACTATATCATACGCTAGGCTGGCTATACTCCTTATAGTCCACATAGCCCTCCTCCTCCTGCTCAACACCGCTTGGGAGGCTCTTGGGATTGTTTCCCTACCCATACTGGTGGTGGGGAACGTAGGTATAATACTGCTGGAGGGGATGCTGGTGTTTATACAGGCGCTTAGGCTGCATCTATACGAGTTCTTCACAAAGTTCTACGACGGGGTGGGGTATGAGTTCAGGAGGATAGCTGAGGAGACGCCTTTCGCAAGGGTAATAATAGGGAGGAGGTAGGCTTAGTCCCTCTCCTCCAGTTTCTTCAAGTCAAACCGCAGCCTCTCTTTTTCACCCACAATAACTACTGTATCGCCTTTCCTAAGCTTAAAATCCCTGTCGGGAATGTAGAGCCTCCTACCCCCTCTCTCAACCAGCAGTATCTTGGATTTAAACCCCTCCTGCTCCAGCTCATATATGCTCACTTCACGGCTCAACTTCAGCTGCTCTAGGTCTAGGCCTGTTTTCGCCATCGTCATGTCCCTCAGAACCTCCCCGGCCAGAGGCTCGAAGACCCCGCTTGCAAGCAGCCGGCCTACTATATCGTAGGCGTCTACAACGGTGGAAGCCCCGGCCTGCTTTAGGATTTCATCGGTCTTCCTCTCCCTACTTAACGTTATTACCTGAACATCGCCTCTTACTCCTCTTATCTTCAGCAGGTATATCAGAAGCTTCTCCAAGCTGGTGATGGTTACTATTACTGCCCTGCAGCCTAGTATTCCAGCTTCGTGTAGGGTTTTGTCTGTTGCTGGGTCTCCGTAGACTACATTAACCCCCTTAGAGGCAAGGGCCTTAGCCTGAGCCTCGTCGTCCACAACCACAGCCGCGTCTATCCCGTTGTTCTCCAGCTCGTCGTAGGCCGCCTCGGAGAACCTGTTCCACCCTATTATAATCACGTGGTCCTTCAGGTTTTTCTTCTCACCCAAACCCGGTAAATACTGGCTGAAGAAGTTTTTCAACCTTGCCTCGCTCAGCTTAGATACGACTGTTGTTACGAAGTAGCTGTATGCAGCTATCCCTGCAAACACTATAACTACATACAGCATCTTACTCTGGGGTGTTTTCGGAACTATATCCCCGAACCCTACGGTGCTTAATACCGTAACCGTCCAGTAGAAGGCGTTGAAGAGGTCTATCCCTTCAAACGCTGAGAATAGAAAAGTACCCAGGACGAGTAAAGAACCCAGAACAGCTAATACCGTTATGATGCTCCCGTATGTGCTCATCCCTCTTTACTTTCCCGTAAAAGGGGCTGCTGCATGTTTTTTAAAATATTCAGCCTAAGCATGGATGTTATCTCATCAGCTTCGTGGACCTTGCTTGTATATGCGTTAAGCTCGTAGACTACGCTTCCGTTTCCTATCTCTTTTATACGGTAGAAGGGTTTGGGGTTCTTTAGTATGCCGGGTGTAGCTTCAGCTGCTTCCAGCAGCTTCCTACCCACTTTCTCAGGGTCTTCCCCGCTTGATGCGGTGTAGGTTAGCTGAATTAATAGCCTCGGCGATTTGCTGAGGTTCTTGATGTATTTTTGCATTATCATGGTGTTGGGTATGTTAATAACGTCTCCTGTCTTAAGCCTCATCCTAGTGAACATAAGGTTGATGTCCTCCACCCTCCCCAGTATATTATCCGGCGACAGCTCTATGTAATCCCCCACCTCGATGGGCCGCCATATCATCAAGACTATGGCAGCGACTATGTTAGCCATTATACTCCAGCTGGCGAAGGCTAGGAAGATTAACGTGCCCAAGACTATCATAACTATAGATATCACACCCCCTAGGTTTACTCCGAAAACCCCTAGGAGAACCAGAAGCGTGGCAGCTACTATTACCCACTTGAGAACCTTCCTTATTATCTCCGCCGGCGTCTTGGGTATCTCAGCCCTTTCAGCAAGGGTGGGGACGGCGTAGTCTATAACCTTATACACCACATAGCCCGCTATAACCGTCCAGACTGCGTAGAAAGACGCGTCGAAGTATACTAAATACTCGCCGAGAATCCCTAAGCGTCTTACCGCTATGTTGAAACCAGCCAGAAGTATTGAGATGAAAAGCGGAAACCTCACAACGCTGATTATTATGTCATCTATCTTGGTCTCGGTCTTCGCAGCTATCTGGGAGACGTAACGCTTTATGACAATCCAAGATAACACGGCAACCGCTAAGGCGATGACTATTATCAACGCTGAGTAGAGTAAATCAACTATCGTAACCATCCCCTAAACCACTTACTATACTCCCTAACTGCCGCTTAATTAAGAAAAAAATATTATAAAGGGGGTTTAGGTGAGGTCCATCACCGGGTCGAACGCGGGGGGTAGCCTTCTCTCCACCTTGAGCAGAGAGCCTATCGGAGGCTTTATTTCTACCGCGAAGACCTCGTTTGGATCTAGGTTGGCCAGCTCATCGATCTTGATGACAATCTTCCACAGCTCGCCGTACTCCAGAACCGTGTCCCCGTCCCCTGTTACCTGCGACACCTCTATCTTCCCAGCTGTCTGTAGGTCTTGTGTGTATATGTTCTCTAGGAACACCTCCGTGTCCCTATACGCTATGACCAGCTTCCCTATGCTCATGTCTATCGGCTGCTTACCTACTGCTGATTTTATCTGAATGGTTATGTTGGCTACCTTGTTTGTGGTTGTATCGACCCTAGCTATTACTGCTCCGGCCACCTCTATTGAGCTGAGAGACTCCTGCAGCCCCGCCTGCATCGCCTCAGCGCTCTTCTGCGTCGTGAACATACCTAGGTTCAGCACCGCGAAGGCGAAGGCGCTGGCTACTATTACGAAGGCTATTAGTATTATCGCTGTCTCAAGCCCCGTCAACCCCTTCTTGCCTCGTCTTCTCACCAACATCTTTAGGTAGTCTTTCATTCTTACTTCAATAATATGTATATTCTAGAGGTTAATAAACTTTTAGCGTGAAAATGAGAAAATTTAAATAAAATTTGTATCTTATTCAGATACATGGGGATGATGGAGCCACAATATAAAATTCAAGCAACGTTAAATCCTACTGTATCTGGTGTTAGAGCTCTAAGGAATCTGGTCTTCCTAACTTCAGCAGCTGTTATTCACATCTTTGGTGCGGTGTTTAAGGCTGGGCGGGGTGGGTGCGTTGGTGGTTGAAGAGAAGATTACAGACAGTGTGGAGAGGAGGTTGCAGCAGCTGGAGAGCGAGGTGAAGGGGCTTAAAGAGCCTCTGGAGAAGACGCTGTTCGAGGTGAGGGAGGTTTTGAACACGCTGGAGAATCCATTTACTTACATCTCCGCTCTACTACGTGATGAGGGGGCGGGTGCGTTAACCGAGGCCCTGCAGCACGCCTCCTCCCCGAATAAAGAGAGTAAACCAGCAGCTCCTTCCAATACGCTGGAGAAAGAGGATATGCATAGCTTGAGGGGATTACGGGATGAGGCTCGTCAGCCTGAGGTGGGTTCTCCAGCTCCTCCTGTGCTTGGAGGTTCAGGCAGTAGGATAGGTAGGTTCATCAACGTGGTGGCTGCGGTCAGTTTAATGCTCAACCTAGTAGGCCGGGAACAGCTGTTAAACATCATTAACATAGCCTCCTGGAGGGGGTTAATATCTAAACAGCTGGCCGACGACGTTAAGGAGGCTATAGAGCTTTATCTCAGGGGCGACTTAGGCGTCCAGCTGAATAACCTAGTTACACGGCCATCAAACGGCGTTGGGAACACGTTGATAGTTCTTTACATACTCTCGTGGCTGGAGAAAGACCCGCATGACACGTTCATACTCATACTGCTCACCGCGTTCGAACGGAATCCAGCAGGTCAGAACAGCCAAAGGGGGTATTAGCCATGTCCTCAGGATACATAATAGTAGAGGCGATATTCCTCATATCAGCCATCATAGCTGCCTCAGCCTTCTCAACAACCATGTACTCCATGATAAACGACATAGGCCAGATACAGAAGGAGAACCTACAGAAGTTAAAGAACGAGATAACAACAGGCTTTAGGGTTGTCTTCGCATACGGAGAGGCTGGAGGAAGCAATATAACGGTTTGGGTAAAGAATATCGGCGGTGAGGATCTTCAGGATTCTCTAATAAGGCTCTTCGACATATACGTTAAGACACCAGACAACTTCCTAAGAATACCCCAGAGTAGCTGGGATTATAGCATAGTCAACGACGCCGACGGCGACGGTAGATGGGGGTTCGGGGAGACTCTTGAGATTATAATCAACCTAGGGTTTCAGCTTGCGGAGGGTGATTATACGGTAAAGCTGGTATCTTATAACGGGCAGACGAGCAGCTACTCCTTCTCGGTGTGATTATGCCATGACAACGTTAGGAACCATAGCAGTAGCTTGGCTGGTTGCCCTCTCTCTAATACCAACAATACTGCTGGTAACCTCCATGATAGCCCTAGTATCATCAGCCTCAGGTATAGCGTTGGAAAAAATAACCGAAGAGACCAGAGACCGTAGCATCAAGGTAACTGCTGTAGAGCCCCTGACCAACAAAACCTTCAAGATACGCATGCTAAACGAAGGCGAGAGGAAATACAGGGTAAAAGACATGATATACGCCGACCTAATCCTAGTTTACTACCTTGAGGGGAGCAACGTAAAGAGGGTGGCTTGGCTTCACTACGACCCATCAGGCCTGCTAAGCGAGGGGTGGCGCATAGATTCTATGGTAAACGACGTAGTCGACCCCGTCAACTCCACCTCAGGGATGAGCGGTTTCTGGAACCCTGGTGAGGAGATGCATGTAATAGCTTGGGTCTCTAAGGCCGCCAACACATCTCTCCCAGCCTACGTCAGCTTCACGCCACCGCCTATGCATGGAGGGGGATGAGGAGGTGCTTAAGGAGGAAGAAAAGGCGATAAGAACCTTCAACCCGGAGCTGGATAGGAAAGTAGGCCCAGTACCCGCGCCCTGCCTCTGCCTGATAGAGGGGGCCAACGACAGCGGGAAATCAGTAGTAGCGGCCCAGTACTGCTACGGCGCCTTAAGAAGCGGATTCAGCGTACACTACGTAACAACCGAGACCAGCGTCAAGGGGTTGATAAACGGTATGCGTAACCTATCATGGGATGTAACGGAGTATTTCATCCTAGGCAGGTTGAGGATAAACGAGCTTCACGTAAAGACGCTGGACTGGAATCCCGTCTTATCCTCTGTTATCCTCAGGGTTATAATAACGTTCATGCGCAGGAACAACGGCGTTAACGTTTTCATAATAGACTCGCTAACCTACCTCCTAACCCACGCAGAGCAGAGGGATATACTGAACTTCTTCACACAAGTTAGGAACCTGGTTGACGAGAATGGGAAGACGATAATCCTGACCATACACCAGTACGCTGTAGACCAGGACCTTTTCCTGAGGCTCAGGAGCATAGCGGATGCTCATTTCGTCCTCTCGGTTAAGGAGATGGGGGAGAAGCTGGTTAGGGTAATGCAGGTCATGAAGCTGAAAGGAGCGTCTAAAGGAGGGCTGACGGTAACCTTCGAGGTAGACCAGGCCTTCGGGATTAAGGTCCTCCCCTTCTCCCAAGCAAAGGCGTAGGAGGGTGAGCCGTGAGCATACTCGAGGCTGAGGACTACGAGCCTCTGGAGGAGCTGGAGAACCTAGCGGCCAGAAACCCCCACCTAGCCCGTTACATAGAAGAATGGTACAGCAGAACAGGCCGGGAGCTGGAGTACAGGCGGGAGCTCACCCGAGAAATGAGAAGGCTAAAGCAGTTCAGCGTCATATACCCAGTAGGCGAGCCCATATTCATACACATATACTCAAGGGAGGGGGAGAGGGCGTTCTACAACGCAGTAACCCCATCAACACCCCCGGAGTTTAAGGAGATACTAACCCTAGTCGAGGAGGGGCTGGCCATGCTGATAACAGCAGAACATACCTTCGAGACACGCGAGGAGCATGAGGAGATACTAAACGAGCTCCTAGACGAGCTTCTCGTAGTAGATGAAAGCCTAGACACGTGGGAGTATAACGAGGTGAGGCGGGACGGGAAGCTGGTAGCTCTTGAAGTTAACTCCGAGACCCTAGAGGCCCTGAAGTTTGAAACCATAATGGAGAAGGTCTACCTAGGGCCTTTAGAGCCCTTCATCCGGGACCAGTATATAGAGGATATAAGCTGCGACGGCGTTGGGCCTGTCTTCGTAGAGCATAAGATATTCGGGAGCTGCGAGTCTAATATAAGGTTCGAAACCTCCGAGGAGCTGGATGACTTCGTTATAAGGCTCTCAGAGAGGACTGGAAGGCCTGTAACTTATAGAAGGCCGATAGTAGACGCCTCCCTCCCCGACGGCTCTAGGATAAACATAGTCTTCGGAACAGACGTAAGCAAGAGGGGGAGCAACTTCACGATAAGGAAATTCAGCGACAAGCCCGTGAGCATAATCAACCTAATCCAGTGGGGGAGTATGAGCGCCTTAGAAGCCGCTTACCTCTGGATGCTGCTGGAGTATGGCTTCAGCATATGGTTCTGCGGCGAGACGGCCAGCGGTAAAACAACAGCCATGAGGGCTGCCTGCGTATTCATAAACCCTAAGGCGAAGATCATAAGCATAGAGGATACGCCGGAGATTATAGTCCCCCACGACAACTGGGTTCGCGAGGTTACTAGGCAGGGGGAGCAGGGGGAGGCCAGCGTAGAGCTGTTTGACCTACTTAGAGCAGCGCTTCGGCAGAGGCCCAACTACATCATAGTAGGCGAGATACGTGGAGCAGAGGCTTACGTGGCTTTCCAAGCCATGCAGACCGGGCATCCTGTACTAGCTACATTCCACGCAGGCTCTGTGGAGAAGGTTATACAACGCCTTACAGGAGACCCTATAAACATACCCAAAACCTACATAGATATACTAAACTGCGTCCTAATCCAGAGCGCCGTCAGGATACCTAAGACGGGGAAGGTGGAGAGGAGGGTTCTCAGCATAAACGAGATAGCAGGCTACGACCCCAGCAGCGGGAGGTTCGATTTCATAGAGCTCTTCAGCTGGGACGCGGTGGATGATACGCATATCTTCAGAGGGGAGGGAAACAGCTTCCTGCTGGAGACCAAGATACTAACGTTGATGGGCCTCTCCAGAAGGGATGCGAAGAAAGTATACGAGGAGCTGGGCAGAAGGGCGGAGCTCCTTGAGACCCTAGCCATTCTAGGGGTTTCAGACTATAACCACATCTGGAACGTGGTTAAGCTCTGCTACGAGAAAGGGGTGGATGAGGTTCTGCACAGCATAAGAAGAGGCGGGAAACCATGGCTCAGAGACTAGCAAGCCTAGCCAACCCCATCAAGCTGCTCAGACACGTTAACAGAGACTACGAAACAACGCTACTCTACCTAACATGCCTAGGCTTCTCAGGCATCCCCATGAAGATGGCCTTCAAGATAATCTCCAGCGACCCCATAGTAGACCAAGGAACATCTACAATCTTCAAGAAGATACAGCTCCTCACGGAGAAATGGGGGTATGTGCTGGCCAAAACCCTTAGGATAGCCTCTAAACAGTCTGGAGGGGATTTAGGGCAGCTGATGGCCAGGCTGAGCCACGCGGTCTCGGCTGGGATAAGCCTGAAAGACTTCGTCAAAATAGAGTTCCAGAAGTTCCTGGCGGTATCTGAGGCGGAGTTTGAGAAGACCGTGGAGAGGGTTAAACGCCTCTCCGAGGCTTACTCGGCCCTACTAAGCTCCATGGGCTTCCTCTCGGTCTCGTTTCTGCTGATGGCCATGATATACGGCTCAGGCGAGACTGTTACAATACTCAACGTATCCGTCTTCTCGATAGCCGCTACGCTGGGGTGCATAACTATGCTCTTTCTAAGGACAAACATACGGCGGGAGGTTCTACATAGAAACCCCAACAAACCAGACGGCCTCATAAGGCTGGAGAAGATGACAAAACCCTTAACAGCCTCTACACTAGCCCTGCTAATCTCAGGGCCGTTTATAGTAGGCGGCTTTGTAAACTCCGGCGGGGACTGGGCCATGCTCACGGCTGCCCTCCCCCTGCTAACCGCATCCCCTCCCCTGCTCATCCACGGGTTCCTAGGCTCCAAGTGGGTGAAGAAGGCAACATCCTCAGAGGCTTACCTACCCATGTTAATGAAGAGCCTAGGAGACTACATCACGGTAACGGGCTCGGTCTATAACGCTGCTAAGATGATGATGCTAAGCGACTACGGCCCCCTCAACAGGCTTATCGAGAACCTAGCCACCAGACTAAAGGCGGGGATACCCCAGAACCTAGCCCTCAGAAACATGGGGATCGAAACCCTAAGCAACCTAGGCTACAGAGCCCTGTCGATATTCGGGGAGACACTTAAAGCGGGTGGAAGAGCCTCGGAAGCTTCTGCAGTACTAAACGACTTCACAACGGTAGTGCTGCTGAGGGATAAGAAGAGGAAACAGGCGGCAGGCGGGTTAAAGGGTATGGTAATCCCCCTACAGATAACGCTGGTGGCAATATTCGGCCTAATGCAGACGCTGGTGGGGATATTCGCCGAGATAGCTAAGCTGACGCAGCAGTTCCTAAACGTAATGACCCCACTACCCAGCGGGCTTGTCAACACATACTTCTACGCCATAACCCTGATAACCGCCTTGGTGAGCTCGCTCAACATCTACCTAACAGACGGAGACTCGGTCTTCACGTTCACCTTCAACGCAGGGCTGCTGCTAGCTATAAGCGGAGCCTCATACCTAGGCGTCTCCATACTCAGCGGATACATACTATCGTCATTCGCAGCCTTCGGACGTGAGTTAACAACCCTGGTGGTGGAGTAGCATGGCTCCAGTAGATACCGTAGCGGTCAACGCCAACATACTCCTATGGCTGGTCCTAACGCTGGTAACCACAGCGGGCTACGTCCTAATGCTGACACTAGCTAAGCCAAAGAAGGGAAAGCCCCAGCATAGGGAAGAAACCCAGCAGGCCGTAATCCAGGTACATGAACCGCCTCCAGCCCCGGCACCGCCTAAAAGAGAAAAACCCCCAGAAACCGAGAGGAGGGAGATAGAGGAGAGGCTCAAGAAGATGGAGAAGACACTAGACCAGCTTATAGAGAGCTTAAGCAAAACCACCGCAAAAGAGGAGCAGCTGCAGGAGAAAAAAGAGGAAGAACCCGTAATCATAGCCAAGAGCTTGGAGGGAGAGGAGATAATAAAAGCAGCAGAGGAGCTGAAGGCCGAGATATCCAAGATGGCCTCCCTAATGAAGAGATAAAACACAGCAGCAGAGAAGAAGGGAAGGGGATGCCTCCTTTTTTAAAGACGATACCAACCAGCGTAGCACCGTGTCGCATCTGCTTTTATAAAGATTTATAAAGTGAACAAGCGCAGGCATGTTAGAGGTTAAGGGATAGCTATGAAAATTAGGATAGTTCCAGCCGTCGGCGGAGGGGCTCCTATTGAACTTGAAGTCTCCCCCAACGCCACCATAGGCGCTATAAGGACGAAGGTCAGCGCCATGAAGAAGCTTCCACCAGACACGACAAGGCTGACTTACAAAGGAAGGGCTTTGAAGGATACGGAGACGCTGCAGAGCCTAGGCGTCCAGGATGGGGATAAGCTGGTTCTCATAACACGGACGGTGGGGGGCTATGGTAGAGGGCGAGGTATATGTTGAGCTCCCCGAACAAGCATGGTATAGAAGGCTTAGTCTAGAGTATTCTCTAGTACAGGAGCATGAACCCAACTTCAACGTAGTAGATGGGGATCTAACCCACTACAGGGGGGTTATAATAGGGATGGGATACTATGAAGGAGGCTACTTCAGGGTTGAGATATTCCTCCCCCGCTCCTTCCCCTACGACCCTCCTGAGGTGGTGTGGCACACCAGGATATGGCACCCCAACTTCAGCGACGAAACACCAGCTAGGGTATGCGACGAGATAGTGAAGAGCAAATGGTCCCCAGCCAACCACGTGGTTACCGTCATAGAAGCCCTAAGGAGCCTGCTTAACGAACCCAACCCAGACGACCCCCTCAACGCCCTAGCCGCTGCGGAGATGAAGAACAACCCAGACATATTCATCGCAAGGGTTCAGGAGTATATCAAAAAATTCGCAACCCCCGAGCAGGCGTTCTCGGAGGAGTCCATCCCCCTATGACCGGCCAAGAAACCTCTGTGGAGGAAAGCCTAGAGAAGGAGAGGTACGACAGGCAGCTTAGAGTAAGCGGCTGGAGGCAGGAGCTTCTGCAGAAAGCCACAGTACTAATAGCGGGTGTAGGAGCCCTAGGGTGTGAAATCTCCAAAAACCTAGCGTTAATGGGCGTAGGCAAGCTTATACTGGTGGACAACGACGTAGTAGAGCTCTCCAACCTAAGCCGCCAGATCCTCTTCAGAGACCAGGACATAGGCCGTTCAAAGAGCCAGGCTGCTGCCGAGAAGATAAGAGAGATGAACAGATACGTGGAGGTGAAGCCGGTGGAGGGAGACCTAAGGAGAATTCCTCTTGAGTATTATGAAGAGGCCAGCGTGATATGCGCATGCGTAGATAACTGGCCCACCAGAAGGTGGCTAAACTCAACTGCGGTAGAGACTGGTAAGCCGCTGGTAGACGTGGCCATGGAGGGGGTTTACGCCAACGTACAGGACATAATACCCGGCAAGACCCCGTGTATAGAATGCCACGGCGAGGAGCTGATACCTAGGGAGGTGCAGGCGGCCGAGTGCACCCTCAGGAGAAGAAGACCAGAAGACCTGGCCCAAGACCTGAAGGAACAGGGAATCACAGTAACGCTTCAAGAGGCTGAGGAGCTCTTCAAAGCAGGGATAAAAACAATATTCGACATCAAATACTCCCCTTTAGGGGGTCTTCTAAAGCTTAACCCAAGCGGCGGGGAGCTTATCCAACGGATAAGAGAGTTGCTGAGACCCAAGATGCCTGCTTTACAGAGCGTAGCTGCTGCGATATCAGGAATAGCAACCATGGAGATAATCAAAATACTACACCGGGGCAGCTTAGGAAAACCCTACAGCGGGTTAATAATCTACGACGCCTTAGCCTCCAGAGTTACCCGCGTACCGTTATCTAGGAATAAAGAATGCTTCGTATGCGGAGAATACGCTAGAGGCGAGGAGGCTACGCTAACGATGGAAAAAGACACAACCGTTCTCCAGCTTAAGGAGGTGATAGCCCAGCGTTACATGTACCCCGACCCTGAGGTACAGTATAAAACTAAAATACTCAAAGACGACGTTAAGCTAGGCCAGCTAACTGCTGACGATGAGCTAATGCTATTCATACACACGTCAAGGAGACTAAATCCTCTGACGATAAAGGTGAAGCTTATATGATAAAGGTTGTCGTGAGAAAAGGGAGGAGTCTAGGCTTCTAGAACCCCTTCGAAGACTCTACGCAGCCTAGCAACAAGCAGACAAACGTTGAAACGTGCATAATATGCATGAAG
>DQVM01000097.1 GCA_015661775.1 Candidatus Caldarchaeum subterraneum
ACAGTGAGGGGTCTAGTCTAAGCATCTGCACTTTCTCGTTCAACAGTTTCTGAAATTCTATAACTCCTATCTTTTCTTTCTGTTTATCAAGTTCTCCATCTCCATACTTTAGATTTAGGTATGCTCTCCTCAGGAAGTTGGCTACCGTAACGCCTGAGATTTCCACTGGGTATTGGAAGGCGAGGAACAGCCCTCTCTTAGCTCTTTCATCTGGAGATAACTCAAGTATGCTCTCGCCGTTTAGCAGCATATCTCCTTTCACGACCTCGTAACGTGGATGCCCCATTATCACTAGCGCCAGCGTGCTCTTACCAGAGCCGTTGGGCCCCATGATAGCATGTATCTCACCTTTCTTTACCGTTAGGTTAACACCCCTGAGGATTTCCTTGCCCTCTACCTTAACCCAGAGATCTCTTATCTCAAGCTCCACGGCATTCTACACCTTTTCCTGTAGCCTCAAAACATAACGGTGTTATTTTAACTATTCTATAATACCACCTAAACCACTCCGGGCGGGTTACGCCATAGCGACCTCTGCAAACGCCTATACTCCTGCGCAAAAACCATCTTGGCCCTTATACTCTCATACTCCTCATCAAGCTTTCGGTAGTCCATCTTATCCTCTATATCTAGAATCTTAGCTAAACAAGCAAGGACGTGCTTAGCAGCCTTCGGCTGCCGTATCTCAGGCTTATCAATCTCACCGAGTATGCAGAGGGCTTCAAGGTTGTGTTCCATCGCTAGGCCGAGTAGAAGGCCGTTAAAACCAGTTATATACCCCTCTCCCTGCAGCTGTACAGCACCGCACTCTTCGGCGAGGCTCTGCATACCATCGCTGCTGGCCGCGTAAAATACTCTAGGCTCCCTAACCTCGCCATCAGTATGAGCTGCTCCTAACGTTATCACCCTCTTAACACCCAGCTCCAAAGAATACTCTATAACATCTCCGCAGAGCTCATATAGGAACATAGCTTCATGGGGTTGAAACTCCCCTGAGAAAACGATAAAACCACGCTCTCCGGTCGGTTTGTAGAATGCGAAATTAGAACGGCTGTAGATGATACTCCCATCTTTATGTTTTATATACGGCGGCCAGTAAGCCAGTAACTCCGCAAACTTAACCATGTTAAGGGTTGATACAAGGTGTTGCATGGCTATCCCAGCCACGTTACCCATATCAGGCAGGGCGGCTACTAGGATATCTACCTCTTCAGGCGGTTTCTCCAAGCTTCTTAACTGCATCCTACTTAATGCTTGTAAACCACCACATTAATAATATTATCCCAGATGCACGTGGAGTATGTTGCCTTCGACTCTCTGGGAGTGAAGTCGTCCTGCGTTAAAATAGAGACGGATGACGTAGTTATTACGATAGACCCCGGAATAGCTGAAGAGGTTGATTCATTTCCTCTTCCTCTTAAGAAGCGTATGGAGCTGAGAAGGCGGTATGCTAACTCTATAAAGAAGGCTATAAGAGATGCTGATATAGTTGTAATATCCCACTACCACTACGACCATCACATACCTGATAAAAACTTGTATAGGGGAAAAACCCTGCTCGTAAAAGATCCAGTAAGGAACATAAACAGCTCGCAGAGAAAGAGGGCTGAGGAGCTTCTTATCACCATCGAAGCTAATGTTAAGGCTGCGGATGGCCGGGAGTTCAGATTCGGCGATACTAAAATATGGTTTTCCAAACCTCTGTGGCATGGTGTTGAGGGGACAAACTTGGGTAAAGTTATAATGGTTGGCGTTGACGACGGTAGCAAGAAGCTTCTACACACGTCAGATGTAGACGGGCCTATACTTGAAGCCCCCGTGAAAATTATAAAAGACTATAAACCCGACATCATAATAATAGACGGCCCTCCTACGTATATTCTGGGTTATCTACATTCATACTATAACCTAGCCCGCTCAACCATAAACCTCATCAAAATAATGGAGGAAACGGATGCGGAGCTGATAATTCTAGACCATCACCTGCTCAGGGATTATAGATATCGTGACCTGCTTTATCCCAGTTATTTATATGCTGAGAGGAATAGTGTTAATTTAAAGACTGTAGCAGAGCTTCTGGGTTTTAAACCAGCTGTTCTTGAGGGGTTTGAGAGAAACGGCCCGACCAAGTGGAGAACATGGCAACGATTTGATTCCCGTGGTATTATGGCGGTGCTGCAGAATGCTGTAAAGCATAGATTGATTAGCAGGAGATGGCTTAAAGAAGCCCGTGAAACACTAGCAGATCTGGATTAACTTCTTCTCATTTCATGGTAAAGTAACTTCACTAACCAAGCTTGGTTAGCCCAGCTGTGGAAAGCTCCTCTTGCTGATACCTTCATAACAACCAACGCGGAGGGTATTATAGAGAATATTGTGTGTAGGAGGTTGAAGATGGATGTGAATAGCAGGACTATGAACAGGGCGTTAAGCTGGCCGTCGGCTATAAACCCAGTTGCAGCTCTGACCATGCCTGTTGCTATTTCGAGTAAATCCGGGAAGAGAACAGCGAGTAGGATATAGTTGGCTATCGTAGTTATGAATATCCTAATCAACCCGCCTAGGAGTATGAGGTTTAATAAAAGCGGCGCCACGGTACTTCCTCTATATATCTTAGAACCTACCCAAATTCCCAACAACATAGACCCAACCGCTAGGAACTTCATCGCAGGGCCTATTGGGGTGAACTCACCTACTAAGCTGAGGACAAGCCAGTAAGCGATAGCTGTTATGCCTCCGGCTAAGGGGCCGAAGCTGAGAAACGCTATAACTACGGGAAGCTCCGCCAAGTCAAACTTTAAATAAGGTATTACAGGGTATGGGAAGCTTAGAGGAAGCACCGTCAACAAGGCCGCTAGGCCTCCGAAGGAGGCTGCCACAGCAGTTGTCAGAGACCTGGATTTCCGTTTCTCCATCGTGTTTTCCGGATTCTCATTAACTACTAAAATGTTAGTTATTACAATTCTATGAGTTAAACGTCTTGAGCACATCCCTTTTCGGGAATCGGCAAAACATACGCAAAGCCACATGCAACTCCACCTAAGCCCTAGTTAGAGGTTAGAAATTAATCAGACAATACTATAAGGGATATTTAGTTATGCCGCGGTTAAGGGTATATGGTGGAGCCGATGAAATAGGCGGGAATAAAGTCTTAATTGAGAGCGGTGATTCGCGGGTTTTTCTGGATTTTGGTATGAGCTTCTCTGCTAAGCGTAGATTTTTCGGAACCTTTATACAACCTCCCAGCTTCGCTTTAGTGAATGACTACTTGCTAACAGGCGTTATACCCTCTATACGGGGGATTTATAAGCGGGAGCTGTTAAGATACGGCGAAGCCTCTAAACTTGTTGCCGACGAACCTACTGTAGACGCAGTGATGATTTCCCACGCACACCTAGACCACGTAGGCCATACCTCGCTGCTACGCAACGACATCCCAATATTCATGGGGGAAGGAACAAAAATAATACTAGAGGCACGTGAAGAGAGCAGAACATCACTAACGATAGAAAACAAGATTATTAAACACCATAACAACATAAAAACCTTCAGAACAAACTCCAAGATTAAGATAGGCGACTACATTATAACACCAATACACGTAGACCACTCAGTTCCAGCCGCTTACGGCTTCTACATAGACATAAACGGATACACCCTTGCTTATACAGGCGACTTACGTATGCACGGACCAAAAGGAGATATGACGCAAGAATTCATAGAATACTGCACATCAAAGAGCGTGGATACCTTGATAATAGAGGGGACGAGAATAGATGAGAAAGAAATACACTCTGAACATAGAATACATGAGGAAATGAAGAAACTCATCTCTTCCGCCAGTGATAAATTGGTCGTACTAATGATGGGATTGCTTGACTTCGATAGAATTCGTTCAGTACTGTCGGCCAGCAATCTCAACGACCGCACGTTGGTAGTTCCTCTACGTCAGGCATATCTGCTAGATAAACTGAAACGAGAAGACCCTGCTCTAGAGACGCCCGAATTCAAACCCGGTGAGCTAGCTATCTACCACGAGAGAAGAGGGGCTGGAGAGTATTCAGACACCGATTACAAAGGGTGGATGAAAAACTTTCTAAATTATCTAACAGATAAAGGATATCCGTTGGTTAGAGATTATGAAATCAACGAGAATCCGAGTAAGTTTGTATTTGTAATAAACATGCTTGAAGATGTTCTGGAACTGGCTAGGATAAAACCTCCTGCCGGTTCTCCTTTTGTTCTTTCAACCAGCGAGCCGCATAACGAGGAGCAGATGCTGGAGATGGAGAAGCTAATGAACTGGATAAACCTATTCAACATGCGGTACAATCATTTACATGCCTCAGGCCACGCCTCAGCCTCTGAGCTTATTCAGATAATAGAGAATATACAACCAAGGAGAATAATACCTATACATACTGAGAAACCGATGCTATTCCGTGAATATCTTAAAAATACTGAGGCAGAAACTAGAATTACGATACCTAAAACCGGTGAGGAAATTTTGTTATGACCTAATGTTGATATTATGATATTCAGCAGCTTGATGTATGTTAAGTTTGGTGCTTCACTGGATACACCTTTTATCGGTCGTTCTGTGGATAGGGGGTGTTGGTTATATCCTCTTCGTTCTCCTAGGGAATATGCGTTTCATATCACTTAGAGACAGGGCTAGGTTTGTTCCGAGGATATTGAAGCGATTCCTTGTTATCGTATGGCTAAGTATAGCGGCCATTATTATAAGCGGATTATACAGGGTTATATTCGTTATGCATATAACGAGCGTGGAGCAGCTTATATTCACCCGCTACGGAAATATACTGGGGTTAAAGATAATTCTGGTAGTCGCTTTAATCACAGTAGCTTTACGAATAACCACCAAGGTGTATAACAGGACAGTACACCATGTTGCTAAGCATGTTGATGATGAACCCAACTCATACACATGCGCCGAATGCGGATCTATAGTTGGTTCTATTCGTAATCATCTAGAGGTAGGGTTTCTGCTATCTGTTGTTATAATCTTCTTAGCCGCTATGCTTAGAGGGGCTTAATCTAACTAAAGGCAGCATAATGACAGCTATGAAACCTATCAAAGCTAGGGTTATGAAGGCCATGTCGAATGAGCCTAGTGTTGTTTCCTGAGCTAGGAATCCTGTTAGTAAAGGTCCAAACGACTGCCCCCCAACAGCCCCAACTCCCCACACAATAGCGTTAGCGGTGGTTCTGTTCCCGGCCTCAGCTATATCAGAGGCTAGTGAAAGCAATAGAGGAAAACCTGTGTATATGAAGAGTCCGAAGAGGAATAGGTAAACTAAGGTAGTGAAGGGGTTCTTGTCGAGTATTAGCATGAATAAAGCCGCTGACCCGCCTGCCATGGAAACCCCTAAGGCGGTTCTCCTCCCTATC
>DQVM01000089.1 GCA_015661775.1 Candidatus Caldarchaeum subterraneum
CCATCTTTATGTAACTCGTCTATCCTGTCTAGTAGTGGGGCTCATATAATCACCTCTATGATGCCCATACTAGTTTCTTCCTATAAGCTTAATATCCTTTAAAGCGTTTCAGGTCTTACGTTCTAGAGTTTTTGGCCTATTGATTGCCTCGGCTATTGCTCGTTGGAGGATTTCTAGGATGACGTATTCTTTGAAGTGTTTTGATGAGCAGTAGGGGCATGGCTTCAGTTGGTTGGCGGTCTTTTCTATTGGCTCTTTATATTTTGTGGCCAGTTCGTTAATTAGGTTGAGTATTTTGTCTGAGCTGAATTTTATTGCTTCTTTGAGTTTTTCCTCGAAGTCTTGAGGCGTTTCGTAGCCGTAGAACCTTGCTCTCGCTGCGTAGTATTTCAGTACTGCTCCACCGGTTTCCTCCACCTTAACCAGCTCTATTAGGCCTGATTTCTTAAGTAGGTCTAGGTGGTGCCTAACTGTGGTGGGTGCTTTGTTATACTTTTTGCCAAATCGCTTAAGCTCCTTGGTAAGCTCTTCGACTGACATGGGTTTTTCAGAGAGTAGGTCCAGCATCGCGGCCCTAAGAGGGTTCTCAAGTGCTCTAGCCTTATCCACACTAAGCGTAATCACATGCGTAACCTTAGCCTCTTTCTCAAATATCCTCGACATAACTCCCTACCTCGGTTATTTTATAGGCTTTTGAAGCTGCTAAGCTGCATATAGTATTATATATCCCTCCTATTAGGGAATCCCTTATCATTTCTGACACTATGTATTTTTCGATGGTTCTATTTAAATAATTTTGTTACGGTACAATATTTTTCGTAACGCTTAAATCATGCTTAAACTATTGTATAGAGTAAATGGTCAAAGAATACACGCGTAAATTTCAGGCGAAAATTGGGGGTATGCAGTGTTCATTCTGTACTGAGAGTATAAGCAGAGCTGTTAGCAGGTTAAGGGGGGTTCGTAAAGTATCTGTTAGCTTAGCTCATGAGGAGATACTTGTTGAGTATGATCCTTCATTAATAGAGTCTAGGGTCATAGAGAGGGCATTAAAGGAGCTTGGGTATGTGATTCGTGATTATAAGAGGATTCGTAGTTTTGAGGAGGAAGAGGCTGAGTTAAGGAGGGAGAGAAAGCTTCTGTTAGGGTCTGCGTCTCTAACGTTGTTTGGCGCTGGGTTGATGCTGGCTATGTGGCTGGGTGTGAAAAGCTCTCTTTTCCCCTTCATTATGGCTTTGCTGGCCTTCGGTAACGTCTTCTTCTTCGGAAACCGAATACTACGCATGGCATACTATGCTGTGAGGAGAGGAATTTTAAACCAGCACGTCTTAATGACTCTAGGTGCGTTCGGCGGGATAGCTGGGGGAATCATCGGCCTGTTATTCTTCAAAGACTTCCCCGTAGCCGACTTCTTCGCGGTAGCTGTATTCATAACCTCCTACCACCTGTTAGGAGGCTATGCATCGCTCAAGGTCAGGACAAGAGCTTCCCAGGCTGTAAGAAAGCTACTATCCCTCCAGCCACAGACAGCTACAGTGGTTAAAGGAGATTTAGAGGAGACGGTTCCGATAGAGCAGGTACGTAGAGGGGATCTAGTTAGGGTTAAGCCGGGGGAGAGCATACCGGTAGACGGCGTAGTTGTAAGCGGCTTCTCAACGGTTGATGAGAGCATAGTTACAGGCGAGCCTATACCGGTTGAGAAAACTATAGGGAGTGAGGTTATAGGCGGGTCTGTCAACTTGACTGGGACATTACTGATAAATGTTACTAGGATAGGTGAGGAGAGCTTCCTCCAGCGAGTAGCTAGATACATAGAGGAGGCAAGGGCTATGAAGCCTGGAATACTTCAGTTGATAGATAAGGTGCTTAAGTTCTTCGTGCCCGGCGTGTTGCTAGCATCTCTCACAGGCTTCATCATATGGAGCGTAGGTGCTTGGATATTCTTAGGCAGGCCAGATATTCCTAGAGCCATCTTCGCATCCCTCTCAGCGTTAGTCATGGGATACCCATGCGCACTGGGCATGGCGACGCCTCTCGCCATGATAAGAGGCGGTGGAATGGCTGCAGAGAGAGGGATACTATTCCGGAGCAGCGAGGCTTTCCACATATTTAAAGAGATAAGAAAAATCGTTCTAGACAAGACTGGAACCATAACCTACGGTAAGCCATCGGTAAGCGAGGTTCACGCATTAAACGGCTATGATGAACGTTATGTACTATCACTAGCAGCATCAGCTGAGCGTTTCTCCGAGCATCCCATAGCCAAAGCAATAGTAAAGGAAGCGGAAAACAGAGGGATCATTATTAATGAAATTAACTCTTTTGAAGCACTACCAGGAAAGGGTGTAAGGGCACTTCTTAATGGCGTAGAGCTACTAGTCGGCCGCCCAGACTTTCTGCTAAACAACGGGATACAGTCAATTAAAGACGTTAATGATTTAATTACACGTCTTGAGGTTAGGGGAACAGTAGTAGCTGTAGGTTATGACCGCTCCTTGGTTGGGTTCATAGTTTTAAGCGATAGAATCAAGGAGGAGGCCGTAGAGACGATAGCCAAGCTTAGAGAGGCGGGTATGGAACCGATAATGGTTACTGGAGATAATAAGGGAACAGCTCAAAATGTGGCTAAGCTGGTGGGAATCAATAACGTATATGCAAGCGTCCTGCCGGATCGTAAAGCGGAGATTGTGAGAAGCCTCCAAGAAAAAGGGGATAGAGTGGCTATGGTGGGGGATGGGATAAACGATGCTGCTGCGTTGATGCAGGCGGATATAGGAATAGCCCTAGGAGCAGGGACGGATATAGCCATAGAGTCGGCTGACGTTATAATAGTGGGAAATAAACTATCACTACTCATAGACGCATACAACATAGGGGTGAAAAGCTACTCCAAGACGCGGCAAAACATAGCGCTGGCCTTCACATTCAACGGAATAGGAGTCCCAGCCGCAGTAACAGGGCTGGTACACCCGATATGGGCCATGATAGCCATGGCTCTAAGCGTAACAGCAGTATTGCTAAACTCTTTCTGGCATAAACTAATCCCAGAACCTAGGAGAAAGACAGAATCCGTAAAAGAAATAACGTTAACTATACCCTCAATACACTGCGAGGGCTGCATCTCAACAATCTCAAAAACACTAAACAACATACCTGAAGTAATATCCGTGGTAGGCGACCTAAACGAGAAAAAGATAGTCGTTAAATATAGAGAGGCTGAAGGTATTGAAAATAAGATCAGAAGCTTAATAATCAAGTTGGGTCATGTGGCGGCGTAGATAGTTTTATGACTTCTTTCATTACAGTAATGTCTATTAGCAGGTGGTTTTCTTGGCATGTTAATAAGTGGTCTGCGGTGGTTCTATAATTTAGTCTAAGCTGGTTTGCTGTAAAAAGGATTAATATCTTGGGTGTTGTTAGGTGGTTATAGGATGGGTTCGGCTGATACTTTGGGTTTTCTGGAACGGGTAGGACGGGCTGCTGGGCTTGTCTCTAAATGGATTAGAGAGGGGGCTTACATTATGGTTTTCACCCATAATGATGCTGATGCTTTATCCTCTGCAGGCATAGTTGGGGGTGCGTTAAAGAGGGAGGATGCTGTCTTCAAAATACGCTCAATACCTAGGATAGAGGAATTTATTCAACTATTGGATGAAGGGTATGTGGATTCCCAGCATTTGATATTCACGGATTTAGGCAGTGGATACTTACATGAACTTACTCAACGTATAGGAGATAGGAATGTTATAATTCTAGACCATCATACGCCAGCTGATGTGGAAATCCCCAGCAGATGGGTTCATGTAAACCCTCACGAGTTTGGATTCAACGGCGCAACAGACATAAGTGCCTCAGGTGTCTCATATCTTTTTGCAAAAGCCATTAATGAAGAGAACGTAATATACTCAACAGTAGCTGTAGTAGGTGCTCTGGGTGATTTGCAGGATAAGAATGAGAAGAGGGTTTTAAACGGCTTGAATAAGATGATAGTAGATGACGCTGTTAATGCAGAGCTTTTGGCTATGCAGGAGGATTTTATAATCTACGGCCGGGGGTTTAAGCCCATCCACGTAGCGTTGGCAAGCACCACCAGCCCTTATATACCTGGGCTTTCGGGGCAGGAGAGTAATTGTTACCAGTTCTTGATAGATATTGGGATAGAGCCTAAGCTGGATGGGAGCTGGAGGACGTTGGCGGAGCTTTCCCAGGACGAGAAGAAGCGGCTTTACAACGGGTTGATACAATACCTAACATCTAGGGGGTTGCCTGCTAATGTTGTTAACGAGCTGGTGGGGACTGTGTATGAGCTTGTGAAGGAAGAGCCATGGACAAGCTTAAGAGACGCTAGGGAGTTCGCCACCCTGTTAAACGCCTGCGGAAAAACCGGAAACGCATGGGTTGGAATAGCCATAGCACTAGGCGAACGGGGCTGGATTCTTGAAACAGGCCAGAAGCTATTGGATGATTACAGAAACCAACTGGCTAGAAGCATAGAATACGTAACTAAAGAAGAGGCAATAGAGGAGATGAATAACATAGTAGTTTTGAAAGGAGGGGATGTTATAGATGAGAAGCAGATAAGCTCTGTAGCATCTATACTATCCTCATCCAACATGCTCCCAGCCAACAAACCCTTGATAGCGATAGCCAACGCAGGTGAGTTTGTCAAGATCTCAGCAAGAGCCTCTAGAGAGCTGGTTGAGAAGGGACTAAACCTAGGCGCGATACTGTCTAAGCTAACACCACGTTTCGGCGGCCGGGGAGGGGGGCATAACATAGCAGCAGGGGCTGAGGTTCCCTCGAAGAGGCTTATCATCTTCCTAGCGGAGCTTGATAGAGCTGTCGGTGAATCGCTTGCCGCAGAAGGATGAGAAGATATACGAGGCGATGCTGGTAATTGAATTTGAGAACCCTAGGGAAGCCAACATAGTATTCAGCTCTATATCCCCAGACAATAAGCCCCTACCTAAAGGCCTGGAGCTCAGCGCGGATATAGAAGGTGGAAGGGTTGTGTTTCATATACGTTGTAGGAGGCCAATCATGAGTTTATTGGCTACTTTGGATGATATACTTAGGATGAGCGCTTTAGCTGAGCGAATATCTAAATCTATAAGATTGTAGGATAGATTGGCGGAAGGTGGGGGATGAAGGTTAAGGCTGTAATCTTAGCAGGCGGTGAGGGAAGCAGGTTAAGGCCTTTAACCTACTACTTCCAGAAATGCATGATACCAATAGGCCCCTCGCAGAAACCTGTTTTGGAGTATATCCTGCTGCATGTGAAAGCCCATAAAATAACTAAGGATATCATTCTACTGGTGGGGTATAAGGCTGAGCAGATAGTTAACTATTTCAAAAACGGGAGAAACCTAGGGTTCAACATAACATACATCCATGACTCTGACAAATATAAAGGAACTGGAGGCTCTCTCATCAACGCCTACCGCCAAGGAGCGGTAACAGAGAATGATACTCTACTGGTTTACTACGGGGATATAATATCCAACATAAACCTAGAGGATATGCTGACGCAGCATTTAAAAGATAACGCCGACGTTACCCTAGCTGTATCCAGACGCTATCAGATACCAGTTGGGGTTGTAAAGATTGAAGGAAATAGGATATACGGTATAGAGGAGAAACCGTTTATGGATATTCCAGTAAGCATAGGGATAATGTTCATCAACGGTAATCTACTAAACCGCATCGCGGAGCTCCACAAAACACAGAGCATGGAGAAGCTGGATATAATGGCCGACATACTGCCTAGGTTCATCCAGCAGGGATTCAAAATACAAGCATATACAACGGAAGCCTTCTGGTATGACGTAGGCTCTACGGAGAGGTATGAAAAACTAACAAGCGAACTAGTTCAGAAACATATGGGATTCTTAGAATCTATAGCTGATTACTGAACCAGCTTCCCTACCATATCTACCTTACATAGCATCAAATAAGCAGGAGATGGTGAATAGGCTTTTCTATGAATCGGAAATTTTAAACCAAAACTTGAGAAAGCAGAGTTTAGATAAAGGAGGATTTAGTCAGTTATTTTATCTGTATCTTCTTTATTATCTGTTGGGTTATTTCTTGTGCTGCTGTTTTTACTGTTTTTTGATGGGCTATAATTTTTTCTATCGTATCTAGTATTAGCTGGTTTTGTTCTTGTTGTAGGGTCTTTGCTAAGTTTTTAGCTATAGCTTGAGATAGGGCATCTGCTACTCTTTTCCTCCTCTTCGCTTGGTCTTTAACTCCTATTCCTCTCTTCAGGTCTGTAAGTATGTTGGTTATCTCTTTTATTCCCTCACCTGTTGTAGCTGAGGTTTTGATTATCTTTATGTCGGATTGGAGGGTGTTGCGGAGCATTCTTACCGTGTTGTCTGCTGTAGGTAGGTCAGCTTTGTTTACTACCACTATATCAGCTATCTCTAGGATTCCTGCCTTTAAGCTTTGAATCTCATCACCCAACTCGGGCATAGTTACTAGCATGACAAAATCAGCTACGTGGGCTATCTCTATATCCGTCTGCCCCGCGCCTACTGTTTCTATTATTATAAAATCCATCCCTGAGGCTTCTAGTATTCTGGCCGCCGCCTCTGTTGCGTCCGCTATCCCTCCTGTCCCCTCTTTGCTTGCCATGCTTCTTATGAAGACCTGCTCCATGAGGCTTAACTCAAGCATCCTAAGCCTATCTCCTAGAACCGCCCCTCCTGTAAACGGGCTAGTGGGGTCTATTGCTAGAACCCCTATTCTATTCCCGCTTGTTATTAATTCCTTAACCACCCTCCCGATTAACGTGCTCTTCCCAACCCCAGGCGGCCCAGTAACCCCTATTACGGGAGACTGTTTAGTTGGTTTAGGGAGCTTTTCCAGAACTCTTAACCCTGCGTCGGGGTCTGATTCCACGATAGTTATTGCCCTCGCTACTGCCCTCCTATCTCCTTTAACTATCTTCTCCACAAGATTACCCAGCTGCTCCTCTGTCAAAATTCTTTTCCTCCCGCTAGTTTTATTGTAAAAAATAAGGGATATTTACTATTTTCCATCAAGTTCATCTTCGGTAGGGCCGTGTTAGGGGATCTGGTTTTCCTGAAGCGTAAAGGCTTTGGATAGCATTCTACCACCGCCTTGGTCTTTGCGCATGTTGGCTGGTTATCTATGAGGAAGAGGCTGTGTTTATCCTTTTTAACAACCGTGGGTGTGAGGTTTAATAGCTACGCGTAGGGGGTTATGCGAGGATATGCGGAAAGGCGAGCAGAAGAAACCTAAACAGAGCTACATAGCCTACGCCCCTCCATACTTCGGGAGCAGAGAGCTGGGGGAGACGTGGTCTTCCGACCCTGAGAAGGTAGTGGGCCGAGTAATGGTAACGAGCCTCTACGCCTTAACCGATGACTTCACAAAGCAATACCTGCTGCTTAAGTTTAAGATAATCAGGGTTAAGGGGAATGTATGCGAGACCCTCTTCTACGGCCATGAATATGGCCGTGAGTTCCTCCGTTCACTTGTAAGAAGAGGAAGCACGCGTATAGATGGGATATTCGACGTTGAGACGAGGGATGGGTTCAAGATGCGTATACAGGCAACTGTCTTTACCATCAACAGGGTGTCCCACAGTAGGCAGAAAGCGGTTAGAAAGGTTATGAAGCAGGTTATAGAGGAGGCTGCTCAGAGGCTGACCCACGACCAGCTGGCGCAGGAGATGGTACTGGGGAAAACCGCCTCAGATATCTTCAATCTAGTGAAGAAGATAGTTCTACCACGTAATGCTGGAATAATAAAATCCAAGGTTTTGAAGATTCCAGACGAGCTACTTAAAGAACCGGTGCAGCAGATGGTAACGCAGCCAACTACTCAGAAGGAGTCGGAGCAGCCTACTCCACCTGCCCAGTAGCATAGATAATAACATAGGGAGGGGTTATTTGATTGCCTGAATACCGCTGGGAAGAGTTCAGAAGGCTCTTCCCCAACTTGGCACGTGAGATAGAGGCTAAGAGCATGTCGCTTAAAATAGACTCTATACGCTCCTCCCCGGAGTATGCTGAGCGGGATGCAAGTATAAAGATGCCTACCGTGGTTGATTACTTAAGACGCTGCGATACAGACGAAGAGGCTAGGGAGGTGATAAACTTCCTAAGGGAGCATGGGGAGATAACCGGGGAGGAGGCTGATAAATTGTTGAAACAACTTGAAGAGCAGGGTGTTAGGAGCTTCGGCAGCAGGAAAACCCCAGGGCATTATCTCCGCCGCTCTCCGTAACCGTTATCTCCCTCCTTTACTAATAAGGGGTTAAGGTGCTGTGCTTGTCTGAGAGTTCTAGAGAAATAAACAGAATGGCCAGGGCCTTCTCAGCCCTCGGAAACCCAACCCGGCTAAGGATACTTCAACTCATAACAACAAGCGACAGGCCGTTACACATAAAAGCCATCGCACGGCTTACGAAAACACGATATAACTCAATCTACAAGCACGTTAAGCTGCTGGAGGATGTGGGGTTCATACAGATTTTCGAGGTGGGCCGTTCAAGGGTTCTGGCTGTTAAATCCCCCGAGCTGCTGGAGAGGATTTGGGAACTGGGGAGAAGCTTCACAAAGTAGCTACTTAGCGGCTTTTATCGATATCACGTCCCGCGGCTTCAGCTTATAATCCTCCCCCAGCCGCATGCCTGTCCTGGCGTCTACTGCGTAGAGGTAATTCCTACCTAGGTCTGTATGTATCTTATACGCTAAGTCCCTTGGGGTAGAGCCCTCTGGGACGAGATACACGTCGGGGAGAACGTTTCCCTCGTGGTCTGTTAGCTTATCAGGGTCTTCTACAGGGAATACGGGTATGTACCTGAGCTTCTCTAGGTAGGCTTTGTTTATGACCTGCTGCACACCTGTCCCACCCCACCGCTTCATTACCTTCTCCCTTATCATCTCAAGGCCTCTCAGCTGCTTAGGGTTGAGTCTGCTCTCATCCAGTACCGTGAAGTCTGAGTCTCCCGATGTGTATTTTATCAACCCGTGTTCTGCCGCCAGCCTTAGGGAGCGTTCAGCCTCCGCCGATACCGGGACTACATCATAGCCTGCTTCACGAAGTCGCCGTATCCCCTTCTCCGCCTCATCCGTATCTGACTTGTTGGCCGCAACCACCATAGGTTTTGTGGCTTTCCTAACAGCGTTAGCTAACTTAGTAAGCTCCTCCATGCCCCATTTCGTGGGTTTAGCCTCATCAAAGCCCAGGTTATCCATCACAGCGTGGATATCCTTCTCCGAAACCCCCAAACCTGAGAGCTTCCTAGCTATCTCCTCCCTCAGCTTCAGCTGCCTAGCCTCAGCCGCCCTTGATATTCTAGGCCAATCCCGGTTCAATAAACCAGCTATCCACAAGTCTATCTCATGCTCAACTATCTTAACATCCTCAACAGGGTCGTGGGTGGAAGGATCTACGGGCGTGCCGTCTATTAACGTCCCTCCTGAAGCATCGCATACAACTACCAGGGCTGAGGCTTGGCGTATCTCATCCAAGAACTGCAGACCCAGGCCCTTACCGGCGTGGGCGTCGGGAATAATTCCGGGGCAGTCTATAACCTGAATAGGAACCAGCCTAACACCATCTATACATTTTGAGTTGCGTGGATTATCAACTACTCCCATTTCTTTGCATATGCATTCAATCCTGAGGTAGGTAACCCCTACGTTGGGTTTTGTGGTTGTGAAGGGGTAGTTGGCTATTTCGACAGGGACTAGGGTTAATGCTGAGAAGAAGGTGCTCTTACCTACGTTGGGTTTGCCTACGATGCCCGCCAGCTCCACGACAGCTTAGCGGCGGGTGGATTGTTAAGTAGTTTTACCTACTAGCTTGGGGCTTAGGCTTAGGTTCTTATCTCCCCTTATCGCGGGGTGGTGGGGGTCTACGGCTATCACCTCAAACCATTTGTATAAGCTGTCGTATGCTAGTGGATAGGCTCCTAGCACATGTAGGTTGGGGTAGCGTTTCTTTACCTTATTGACGGCCTCCTCAGCCATGGTTACGTTAACCTTATGCTTCACAACACCTAGGGCCTTAGGCCTCCTCCCAGCCCTAGGTCTAGGTTTCTGAAAACCTCCTTTCCTAACCCTAACTCGGAGAACTACGACTCCCTGCTTAGCCCTGTAGCCTATCTTCTTGGCTCTATCAAGGCGGAGAGGCTTCTCAACCCTAACAACCGCAGGCTCCCGTCGCCACTTTATCAACCGCTGCCTCATCAAAGCCCTAAGCTCCTCAGGCCTCTCCCTCCAAATCCGCTCAAGCATCAAGTAAAGCCCCGGCAATCCGCTACACCACGCCGACTTTAACCCTACTCACCAAAATGAAACTAATAAACATAAAATCAAAAAATCACCTTTCGTCATCTTTCCCTAAGTGGCCAGGACATGCTATGTTTTGATAACAATATAACGTTTGTGTTTTCCATAATAATATTTCATAAGTATGAAGAAAAACGAATAATTTTTAAATATAAGATTGATTTTCCACCATTAGGTAACTGATGCATAGAAAATCCCTTAACCTGCTGCTCGTAGGGCTTGATTTAAGACGAAACAACCTGCATGAGGTTGAGAAAGCCGTAAAACACCTAACCCAAGATAAGATAGTTAACAGGTGCAAACTATGCTACGGGCAGTATGGTTTAGGGATTTTATCCACATGTAACCGATTTGAACTCTACCTAATCTCATACTCCAAGGACGAGAACCATCTCTTGGAGCTCTTCTCCGAATCAAACATAGATAAGAACTCCCTATACATAAAGTCGGGAGAGGATGCGGTTAAGCACTTGATTGAAGTAGCGTGCGGAGGCCGTTCAATAGCGTTTGGAGAGGCGGAGATACTAGACCAGGTGAAAGAAGCTCCAACATACGGTAATAATATCTTCCTACAGGGAATTAGGACTCTCTTCCAAAAAACACATGAAACAGCCAAAATGATAAGGGAGAAACTAGACATAGACGGCGATAACTCACTAGGTAAAATAGCGGTCCAGCTTCTCAGCAGCAAGCTTGAAGATAAAAACGCCAGAATAACCGTAGTGGGATACGGAACGGTAGGCAAGAAGGTCGTGAACGAACTTCAGAAACAAGGGCTATCAAACATAATAGTAACTACGAGAAAGCCTGAGAAAATAACAGTAAATACCCGCAGCTTGAAGGTTAAGAAACTGGATAACCTACCAGAAATACTCACCTACACAGACGCTGTTATAACAGCCACCTCGTCAACAAACTATCTAATCTCAGATAAGACCGTGAAAAACATCCCTAAGGGCAGAAGGGTTATCATAATAGACATAGCGCTACCCAGAAATGTAGACCCCCATATAACGCTTCGGCATGAAAATATAGAACTCTATAACATAGAGGACTTAATCCCGGTAGCTGAGCAGCTAAGCCCCTACACGGAGAAGATGGAGGAACTATCCAAAATAGCAGGCGTAGAGGCTCGGAGGCTCTTCAGGGGCATAAAAGCTCTGGAGGCTGAGGAGATAATTAAAGACATACGGAGATGGGTAGAGGAGATAAGGGTAAAAGAACTTACGAAAACACTCCAGCTATTAACAGGCGACATAAACCACGATAGAGAAGTAGTGGAGATGCTATCGCATAGACTTGTAAACAGAATCCTCCACGGCCCTACGGTAGCTATAAGGCAGATGGCCCACAACGGATACTCGCAGGATTATCTGGATATAATAAGAAAAGCGTTTGGTGTTGTTAATGAAGCGGATAGTTAAGGTTGGGAGTAGAAAAAGCCCCTTA
>DQVM01000039.1 GCA_015661775.1 Candidatus Caldarchaeum subterraneum
GCAGCTAGGGTAATATCCTGCCAGACGTGGTATCTGAAGAGCTTGGGTCCCACCACGCCTATTGGATGCTCACTATCCAGCTTGAAGGTCTTTACAATAGCCTTGATGGCCTCTCTGTAAAGGTCGTGCCAGTAGTCGGAGCGGCCGTTGGCATGCGTGTCTGCAAGTGCCTTGAGGGCCGATGCCCAGCATAGGTTGGAGTAGAGAACCTTCCCGCTCCTATAAGCCGTGTCCATCCAATCCTCATTAGGGCCCTGCTCCAGAACAGCATCCCCATCCTCGTCAAACTGCATTAAAGCCTCCGCGCACTTCTCAAGAAGAGGTATAACCTCCCCAGCTATCCTCCTAGAACCCAGCTTCTTCAAAAACATGCAGGTGACGGATATCATCAACGCGTTGGAGTCTATATCAGGCTCGGCACCGTATACCTCGGAGCATCCTCTAAGTATGGTGGTGGGGAGCAGGCCTTCATACTTCTGCTTATACCCTATATCCGCCAATATTGTTGGGATGAACGTGTTACCACTCCGGCCGGCTACGACGACTGATGAAGGGGTTATCCTATGCTTCCATATCTTGATGCAGGCTTTAACACCCCTCTCCACCTCGCCTAACACGAGCCATGAACGTAGTATGAAGGCCGCGTCTCTAGGCCAGACTCCGACGTAGTTGGCGCTGGGGCTTATTCCGCCTGTTATGAAGGAGTATAGTATGCTGGAGAGACAGCTATACCACCTGCTCCGGGGCAGTTGAAGAATCCTCTCCGTCTCCACCTCAAGCCTAAGCATATCAGGAGATTCTAAGCCGGAGCCGTCTTCCTCCAGCAGGGCCTCTTCTACATTATCTCCCCGCAGCCTTCCCCACCGGTTAATTCTACTGCAGGTTCTTCAGCTGTTGATAAACTTGCCTCCATCCTCATCTTCTCCAGCTGCTCAAGGTAATACCGTGAGCTGGGGTCGGCCAATAACGCAACCCTGCTGGCGTTATCTTCAGTAACATAAACATACCCAAGAATCCCTGCAAGCTGCTTAGCAAACTCCACTATCTCATCTGTGCTGGGCATAGCCTCCTTAGGCAGCCTCTTCTGGGATTCGCCAACATGCATGTAACCCTTACACTCCACGAAATCAGGCTTAGCTATCTTAATCAGCTCAGCATACTTCTCAGGTGAGTGCATGTTATAACCCTTAACTAGAGTAAGTCTAATCACCTTTCTGGATGTGAAGCTCCGCATCACCTCCAAGCTCTTTAGTATCCTCTCCCAGCTGTCAGGTATAAGGGGCTTGTTAGTCCGTATGTGGCTCTCCTTATCGGGGCCGTAGAGGCTTATATAAAGGCTCGTAGGCTCAGCGCCTTTACGCTTCAGCTCCTCCAACCTCTCTGGCATCGTCCCGTTGGTAACCAAGAAAGTGGTCATCCCCCGGCTGGCTGCTTCCTGTATAAACTCAGCCAACTTAGGATATAACGTAGGCTCTCCATCAAGGGAGATTGCTATATGCTTCGGGTTTATCGCCTCCTCATACCTCTCCCTACTCACCCTAGGATTCCCCTTAAACCCTGAAAGCAACTGCCGCTGAGCCTCTATCATCTTATCCAGAATCTCAGCAGGGTCATCCCACGAGCCGTCATAGGGCTCAACCCTGTTAGGCGTGTGGAAACGCCAGCAGAAGACACACATCAAGTTACAATACTGAACACTAGGCGTCATCTGTATGCAGCGATGACTATCTATACCATACCAGTGTTTGTAGCACATCTTATCTCCCCGTAGAGCTGATTTAGTCCAGTGGCAGACCTTTACGGCGCTGTGCCTGCCTATGATGCGGTATCCTGACTGCTGAAACTTCTCAACCAGCTTCACCTCCTCCCGCTTCTGCTTCTTGGCAACAGCTGTTACAGGGATAATCTCCGCCATTTTTTCTCCTGTCACCAGCATAAGCATAGATGGTAATATAAAGGTTGTCGTAATGCTTGGAAAAGTGTTAGGAGAGCAGCGAGTTTATCTCCGATGCCAGCTCAGGGGTGCTGGAGGCCAAGAACCCATGCCTCTCAGTAGTCGTTAGATTAACGTCCCCAGGCCCTTCCTCAAGCCACTTCACAACACCTCCTGCCATGCTGTGAATAAACAAAGGCGCAGCTATGTCCACTATCCGCATTATCCTAGGAAACGCTACGAACGCGTTGATTCTCCCCAGAACCACGTAGATAATCTCAAGGACGGAGGAGCCGAAGAACCGTATATTCTTAGCCCTCTGCAGAAGACGTATAGCTGCTTCGGGGGTTTTCTTGAAAATCCTAGGGTCTAGGGAGATGTAGGCGTTATCAAGCTTCTTCACGTCGTTTTTTACTCTCAGCCTATCATTCCAGTTTCTCAAAGCTCCTTCTTCAACGGTTGCAGAGTAGAAATCACCCGTTATGTAATCCATCACAGCAGCAGCTACTATATCTGAGTATCTCTCCCCAAGGGCTATGGCTATGGCTCCAGAGTAGAAGGGGATGCCTGCGGATACGTTGTTGCTTCCATCCACCGGGTCTATGACGGCTACGTAATCATAGTTCTCACCCCTCCCTAGTATTCCCCTCTCCTCAGCGACTATCATAACCCGGCCTCCCAGCTCCTGCTGCAGGGTCTCGACTATCATCCTCTCAGCCTCTAAATCAGCAACCAGCGAAACATCCCCGAAGAACCCTCTATCAACCCTCCTACCAGCCTCCCCACTGGCGGAAAGCCCGGAGACAGCGTCCCTAGCCCTAGCCAAAGCCCTCTCGCATACACGGACAAAAGACCCGCCCTCCATACCTCACCGCCTACCCCGCCTCAGCATCTTATCAGCCTTAACCGCCAAACCCGGCCAGCGGCTCCGCAGCTCAGCCTCAACAATCCTAGCCAGCTCATCACTAATACTATACCTCGGTACTACATTCTTCCAATAATTCAAGATACAAGACGCCAAAGGAGAGTAAAAAGCCAGCCTAGGCTGCTTAAGAGCCCTCTCAGCCGCCTCTTTCAGCCTCTTCTCATCAACTTTTATCTGCTTCCTCGCAGATTTCTTCATATTGTTTATCATAAAAAATCTACGTTATAACTTTAAACATAAACCAGAGAAATAGAAAACATCTCAATAACTAACGAAATGCAGTATGGAGTGAATTAAACAGCATCAACTAACTCAACACAAATTGAATTAAAACCACAACACCCACCACACACCAGCCAAACCACCGGAGAAATGCGCAATAATACCGACTGAGGCGGAAAGATTGAGGCAAATCGGTTGGGGGTTCGTACGCTTGGAATGGTAATTCAATTTGTGTTGAGTTGCTGGTTGCTTGTTGTTTCGTCTGATTTTGTAAGGTGTTTCTGCTTTTTTGTTTTATGTTTTATCTTTTTTCGTATATATTTTATGTTTTACCTTTTACAATATTCTCTTTCAAATTCATGTAGAGTAACAATTATGGCTATGGAAGAAGTTTTTGGTTGTGCGGGGGATTTACGAGTTTTTGTGGTGTTGGGATTAGATTATATTGTGGTGTTGGAGGTTTGTTTTTAGGGGTGGTGTATGGAGTCTGGGGTTTACGAGAGGGGGAATCTTGATTTTGGGGCTTTGTTTGAGCATGTTCTTAGGGTTGCTGGTGATGGCGGCTGTGGTGCTGTTGCTTTTTTTGTGGGGGTTACTAAGAGGGCGGGGCGTGAGGGGAAGGAGGTTGAGGCTCTTGAGATGGAGTCTTACGTGGAGCATGCCAACAGGGCCATAGCTAGGATATGTGAGGAGGTTAAGCAGGGGCATGGATTAAGGTTCGTGGGGATATGGCATCTTGTGGGCCGTTTCGGCCTTGGAGAGCCTATCGTAATGGTGGCTGCAGCAGGTTTGACCCGCGACGCGGTTTTCAAGGGTTTGAGGGAGGCTGTTGAGAGGTATAAACGGGAGCCGGCCCTCTTTAAGAAGGAAATATACGTTGATGGGTCTTATCTGTGGGTTGAGGGGGCTTGATAAGGGTAGCGACGAGGTTCTATGCTTTTCTGCGGGAGAGGGTGGGGAGGCAGGATGATACCCTAGAGCTGGGCGATGACGCTACGGTGGGTGATTTTCTGGAGAAGCTGGCCGAGAAGTATGAGCACGCCCTCGTAGGGTATGTGTTTGACGCTGATAAACACCTAAGAAGCGGTTTTGCGGTGGCTTTGAACGGGGAGAACGTGAAACCTGAGGAGTTTTCCAGCAGGCGTCTAAGGGATGGTGATGTAGTCGTAATCCTCCCCCCAATCGCTGGCGGTTACTTGAATAAAGGAAGCCTAACACCCGTCTGGCCTTGGTATTTTCCGGAGTAAGGCTTCTCAACTGCCGACGAAAGCCTAGCGAAGACCACATGCAGAAACCTATCGCCGCTATACAGCCTAACCGGGAAATCACTCCCTACAAGCTCTATTGTAAGCTGCCCTTGGAAGTTGGCATCTATTATAGTTGGTGGTATAGTTAAGCCTATCCTAGCGTAGCTGCTACGTAGATTAACAAACCCCATCAAATCAGTTGGAAGCTTAACATACTCAATGGTATGCAGCAGCACGTGTTCACGTGGGTTTATGACGAAGGAATCCCCCTCCTCTACCGTGAAGAACTCCATAACCTCGGAAGAATGTACGTCAAAGACGTTGTCGGTCTGCTTAAACCTAGCTATCGTATTACCTATCCTCAAATCCACCCCATTCTCTCTAACTATCTCCGCGCTGAAGGGCTCTATGACAAGGCGCTTGGAGTTTAGGTAGTTCCAGAGGTCAAAGTCCGATAGTATCATGTAGATGAATGACGGATGTTGCTTTCTATTATCTTTTTTACAGCTCTAATGTGGTGAAGTCCTCCGCTATTATAGTCTTAACTCCTGTGGAGTCTTGTATTGTCTTCTTCAGCTCCTCCTCAAAGCCTATCCAGGCCGGGTATAGATGTGTTACTACCAGAAGCTTTGGTTTAACCCTCTCCACTATATCTACCAGCTGTTTATCCGATGTATGCTTTCCTACCAGCATGCTGTGGGGGAAGGAGCATTCGTGGATAAGCACATCACATCCCTCAGCTAGTTTAACCAGCCTCTCATCAGGTAACGTATCTCCTGAGTAAACCAGGCTCTTCCCCCCTGTCTCCACCCTGTATGCAACGCCGTTGTAATGCTCAACCTCAACACTCCTTACCTTAACCCCTTCATAGGCCTCGTAGATGCTGTTCACAAGCTCCAGGACGTTTAGGTAGCGTTGGCAGAGCATGGTGTTGCTGAGGTATGGGAATATCTTCTCTGTTATGGTCTTGATGAGCTCCACTATTCCTTTAGGGCCTATTATATCCAGAACCCTTGGGCTTGTGGCTGGTTTCCCCTCCTCGTCGTATGCCCGCGCCATTATTAGGGGTAATGTGTCGGAGAAATGGTCTAGGTGGAAATGGGTTATGAAAACCGCGTTTAACTCGGTTGGCTTTACACCTAGGCGTCTGAGCTTCTCTAACGTCCCTGGGCCGCAGTCCATCAGAAACTTAAGCCCATCCACCTCCAACAGCAGGGAACTGGCAAAACGGCTTTGGGTAGGGAATATACTCCCAGCCCCCAGTATAGTAACCCGCATAACCTCAGCCCCGGGCTATGTAAACCATGTGAGGAAACTCCCTGCCGAATATATTTAGCGCAGTGGTTACGGCGTCTGGGGAGCCGGGGAGGGCTATTAGTATCCTTCCTTGGTAAACACCTGCAGCGGAGCGTGTCATGGCTGCTGCGGCACCTATCTTCTTGTAGCTTTCGATTCTAAGTATCTCGCCGAAGCCCTCCATCTCCTTCTCCAGAAAGGGTTTAACTGCTTCTATCGTAACATCCCGCCTAGCTAATCCAGTTCCGCCGTTGACTATAACCACGTCAAACCCCGCATCCACAGCCTCTATTATCTTCCTCCTAATCATGTTAACGTCGTCGTTTACCACCCCTAGGTAGCTTACCTCATACCCCTGCTGCTGTAGAATCTCCACCGCCTTCTCCCCCGATTCGTCTTTAACTTCCTGCCCCTCCAGTCTTTTGTAGTACCTGCTGCTGCTGGCTGTGAATACAGCTATCCTTATCTTCTCAGGGGCTTTATGCCTATGCTCCTCATGGGCCTTCATCTCCGTGCTTCACCTTGCGGAGGACCTTTATGTCTGTTATAACCGTGCTGGGGTACTGGCCGTGTTCGTCCTTCTCATACTGCTTAACAACATCCCATATGTTAAGAAGAGCGGTAGAAACTGCGGTGAGGGCCTCCATCTCTACACCCGTCTTCTCAGTCGCCGTAACATACGCCTTAACCTCCACCCCGTCTTCCTTAAGCTCTGTAGTTATCTCCACATGCTCCAGCTTAAGGATGTGGCAGAGGGGCATGAGGGAGGGTACTAGCTTAGCACCCATAATCCCAGCTACTCTAGCTATTTGGAGAGGGTCTCCCTTCTCTATCCTCCCATCTTTAATTAACTCCACTGTGCTTGGCTTAAGCTTTATACGCCCCGATGCTACTGCTTCCCGCCTCACTATCTTCTTACGGGATATATCCACTTGCCTGACTGCCATAAGAAGAGGAGTGTATAATGCTTAATTAAACATATTTTGCTATAACGTTATTGGATTATTATCAGTTATTACAACACCCTCAGCATCCACGTTAGAGCCGTATGCTTTTGATATAGTTACTAAAGCTTCGTGGAGGGATGGGTTGTAGAATCTTAGACCCCCAACCCCATTCTCCCTAAACACCCTCTCTATCGTTTTGGAGTCTAGCTCATACATGGATTTTACGTCAGAGGCTACTGTTACGCTCCATAAGGTGGAGAATGAGGGTATGTAGAGGAATAGAGGCGAAACATGTTTGAAAACAGTAGCTAATGTCTTTTTTATTGAAGAATATACCTTACTATTGTGGATAGGTGATGTTGACTGGGTGGCTAAGACACCGTTAGTTTTTAGTTTTTTCTTAGCCAGCTGGTAGAATTCCCTAGTGTAGAGCAGGTAGGAGGGGCCTCCGCTAATCGGGTCTGTTACGTCAACCACTAGAGCGTCAATAGAGTTGTTATCAAGCTTAGATAACGCCTCCCTCCCCTCCTCTATCACCAGCTTAAATCTAGGGTCATCGAACACCCCCCTGTTAATTTCGGAGAGATACGTCTTGCATATTTCTACAACCTCTGAATCAATCTCAAACATAACAACGCTCTCTACGTTCTTCCACCTAAGAGCCTCACGGGCTGTCGCCCCCTCCCCACCTCCTATCACCACCACCCTCCTAGGAAAACCATGCGTGGAAAAAGCCGGGTGAACCAGCGTTTCGTGGTAAATATGCTCGTCATATGTTGAGGATTGGATATAATCATCTATAATTAGGCATTTTCCTAAAGAAGGGTTTTCAACCACCTTAACACTCTGGTATTTAGTCCGTCCAACGTAGATTACAGAGGATACCTTAAGCAGCTCTACCTTATCATCCGCAACCTTCTCAACATGCCATATTCCAGAAAGGCTCATGGCTTATACTCACTTCAACCCAGTTAATAGAATTGGGCCTCACGGGTCCGCAGCTCCGTTAATACTCCCCGTTTAACCTCCATGGTGTTTACGAACCTTGGTTTCAGGGTGTTGGCGATAACTTCTAGAGCAGCTACAGGGTCTGTTTTCTCCCCGCATGTGAAAATATCAACAGCGGCGTAGTTATGTTCAGGCCATGTATGTATTGATATGTGGCTTTCTTGTATTATGAGAATGGCCGACACCCCGCCTTCACCGCCGAAGTTTACCGAGAAACTGGATAGTATATGTGATTTAGAGGCGTTGGCGGCTTCGGTTAGCAGGTTTTTTATAAGCTGCTCGTCTTTGAGGGTCTTTGCATCGCATTCGTGGAACTCTGCTATTATGTGCCTTCCCAAGCCTCTTATCATCTACGGCGGCCCCCTCCATGTTTAATTACCCCAAGCTAGCTAATATTTTAATGGAATGCCTATGCTGTAAGTGGTGCGGTGGTTGGGTGTGAAGGTGTGGAGATGGGGGTCTAAGGAGTGGAAGGATGTTGATGAGGGGATAAGGAGGAAGGTCGTAGCTACTGTTGAGGGATGTATGATAGCAGTTTACGAGATTAAGAAAGGCGCTAAAGTTCCTATGCACAACCACCCTGAGATGCAGATGGGGGTTATCATAGAGGGGAAGGGCATGTTTAGAACAGGAGGCGGGGATGTAACGCTGGTAAAAGGAGATTCATACTCCCTGGATTCGGGTGAATACCATGAGTTCGAGGCGCTTGAGGATTGTATAGTGGTGGACTTGTTTATACCAGCTAGGGAGGATTTCAAAAAAGAGGTTAAGGAGCCGGACCTTATTATCTAGACCCTCCTCCCTCTCCGGCCTCCCTTCTTCCTAACGCTGTCGTGGGGTAGGGGGGTTACGTCTTCGATCCTCCCTATCATAACACCTGAGCGGGCTATTGTTCTTATAGCTGCTTGGGTAGCTGGGCCTGGGGTTCTGGACTTAACCCCGCCGGGGGCCCTTACCCTTATGTGAACAGCGTTGATGCCGGCTTCCTTGGCTTTCTCCATCACGTAGGTCGCTGCCCTCATACCTGCGTAGGGGGTTGGCTCCAGCCTCCCCGCGTCCACGAACATGCCTCCGCTGGCCCTAGCTATGGTCTCCGCCCCCGTTAAATCCGTCAGGTGGACTATTATGTTGTTGTAGCTGGAGTAGATGTGCACAATCCCCCACTTGAACCGTGGCCTCTGCTGTTGCTGCTCGGCTGAGCTCATTCTAGGGTTTTTAACCCTCTCTGGGTTTATTTAAGCCTTGGTAAGGCCGGTGGGGTTATATTTATCAAGCCGCCAGCGGTGTTAGAGGGGGTTTAAGAGCCTCAGGAGGGGAGGGTTTAGGTTGGCTGTATTCTTCACGATAGAGGATGCTGAGGAGCTTCTTCCATACCTAGAGGCTAAGCTATACGAGCTGCGGGATAGGGTTGCGATGTCGCAGAGGACAACCCATGAGATAGACAGCGTGCTGCAGAACGAGATAAACAGGATAATAAAAGATATAGAGGACACGGGTTGTATATTGCGTGACATAGAGCTGGGGATAATAGACTTCCCAGCCGTCAGGAGGGGTAGGACGGTTATGCTGTGCTGGAGGCTGGGAGAAGATAGAATAAGATACTGGCACGAAGCAGAAGGGGGCTTCACGTTCAGGAAACGGATTAGACACAGCGACTTCTACACAAAACGGGATATGGAGAACCTCCTCTTCAAGAACCCCGAGAAAGAACCATTAACAACGGTGGAAAGGGGAAGGGATGCGATTATAATAACGATAGACTCAAGGGGTGTTCCTGAGCATGAGATATCGGTAACCCGTAGGAACGGTTTTCTGAAGATTGCGTGGAGCTGGAAGGGATGGGAATACAGCAGGTCCTTCCACGTAGGGAATAATCTGGAGAAGATGGAGCGTTTTTACAGGAATGGGGTTCTGGAGGTTAGGGTTTTTAAGAGGCTGGGGAGGTAGATTGCTCCTGCTTAGATGGTAGGACCAGCCTTATCTTATCCTCCTCACCCCGCATAACATGGTAGCTGGGTGACCTCACCTTCCTCTCACCTACGAAGACGTGTCCGTGAACGATAAACTGCCTCGCCTGGTATAGCGTCCTGGCCAGACCCAGCCTATATACCATGGTCTGTAGCCTCCTCTCTAGGAAGTCCCTAACTGTAAGCCTCAGCACGTCATCCAACACGGCCCCTTCAGGGAGTATCCCCATACGGTTCAGCTTCCCGATGAGCTTCTCCTCCTGCTGCCTTTTCCTCTCCCCTGTTACGCTGAACAACGCCCTAGCCTGCGCCCTGACCCTCCTCAGCACGCTGGCGGTTCTCCACAGCTCCCTCTTGTTACGCAGCCCATACTCGCCTAAGAGCTTAAGCTCCTCAGCCAATACGTCAGCTCTCCAAGGATGCCCCGGCGTCTCGTATTTCTTCCGGATTCTCTTAGGGTCGCCCAACTTTGACCACGCTTCGCAGAGCATTACCGAAAGACCATGATATAAACCCGCCTCCACCCCAGCTACCTAAGAACCACAGCCTCCTCAGGAGGGTTTACGGCTGCGGCCACGGCTCCTAGGAGGGGGGCTTCCTCACCCAGCGGCGTGGGGGTTATCCTGGGCATCCTGTTAAGGACATACCTGCTTAAGCTCCTAAGAGCCCACTCTATAACCAGCTCCCTGTGATTAAGGGCCACTCCCCCGCCTATCGTTAAAAGCTCCGGGTCGAAGTTGTTTATTATGGCAGCCATCCCGGCTGCGTTTATCCTTGCGGCTTCCCGTAGAACGAGCCTAGCTTGCCTATCCCGGTGCTTTTCAGCAGCCTCGAAGAGCTGCTGGGCGGTTCTCCATCTCCTCCTCCCGGTGACCAGCTTAGCTAGGTTGAGCAGGCCTTTGCCTGAGCATAGCGCCTCCCAGTGGCCGTATCCTCCGCAGCCGCATCTCACCCTAAGCTTATAATCAACTACCACGTGCCCGGCCTCGGCTGCGTTTCCATCCTTCCCGAACAGCAGCTTCCCGTTCACGATGGCCCCGCATCCTATCCCGGTGCTTATCGTTAGGTAGGCTAGGTTATCAACCCCCTGGCCTGCTCCGTATAGCCTCTCCCCCAGAACCGCTGCGTTGCAGTCGTTTAACATCACCAAAGGGCCGCTGTGGAATTCACGTATAGCCCCCGCAACGTCTATACGCTCCATACCCAGGTTAGGCGCTCCCAGTATAACCCCCTCCTTCATAGAGAGGGGTCCTATAGAAGCCACGCCTACGGAATCAAGCCTACCCACTCCCGCCTCCTCCATCAAGCCCCTAAACGCCTCAACCAGGCTTCGCCTTAGGGCCTTCTCTACTCTGGGGGTCTTGAACCGCCGCCTCGCTATTATCCTACCATCACCATCAGCTA